>NZ_LGCW01000274.1:0-56904 GCF_001279365.1 Streptomyces sp. NRRL F-5755
GAGGCATCCTCCCCACCCTCTGACGAACCGTCGAAGATCTCCTTGGGCACCAGCAGCTCATTCGCTTCCCGCGCAACGGAAGCCGATTACGGCTGGCGTCTGCGGCTGACCACAGATCAGGAACTGGGGAGGCGCAACTCGTGCCCACGGGGCCTTCGGCGCGGGAATCCCCGGTGGTCGGCCTGCCTCATTGGATCCGAGCGAGGCCCTTCGCCGCGAACGGGTGCTGTCGAATCTCATGAACAGTTCGATAGGCCCTGATGATGCGGGTGCCTCCCAAACTCGCGTACAGGTGCTGTCGCAACTCGTGAACAGAGCCACAGGGGCGATGACCGGCGGGACCCGGCGTCCGCTGCACACGATCACTCACAGAGTGACGTCCCGGCCCGTTGCTGGCCGGGCGGGGCAGGCCGGGGAAGACGGCGGTTGGCCGCCGTCTTCCCGGGGGTGCGGCAGAGGGCCGCGCACATGGAGCAGCGCTTGAGGAACAGTCGGCGGTGTGAGGGCGCACATCTCCCAGTTGGGTGAACTAGGGAAGGAGCGCACGGAACACATAATCGGCTCCAGCCGGACGGACTGATCGCCTTCTCGGTGAACGAGCCCCGCGCCGGAGAACTGCCCGGCCGACGCGTGGACAACCTTACTCCGGCCGACGGCACCCGGTTGCCGGTCGTTCACTACGCGTACGACGCCGGTACCTCGTGCAGCTTGCTGCACGAGCACGGCTTCGCCGACGCCGAAGTGCTGCCAGTCGAGGGTCCCGAGGGCAGCTCCTATCGCACGCTGGTGATACGGGCTTGCCGGATCGGAGACTGAACGGCCGACATCCGGATGAGCGGTGCTCGGTCCGACTCCGGTGATTCTGGGGTCTCCGGGCCAGGGGCCTGGCCGTGATCCAGGCATTGCTAGGGTCTGTGCGGAGTCGTGATCACGCTGTGGCTGGACACCGATCGGGGCGCCTTGGGCGGAGGTGCCGTGCGCTGGGCACCGGCCGGGCTTCGCCGTCGTGCGACGGCGTATGGAGCAGCGGGCGGTGGGAGTAGTGCGCAGGTTCGGGATCAGTCCGGCGCGCAGGAGCGAGGACTCACCACTGCCGGACGGCCGGCCAGCACCGGCAAGGGCCTCTCGCGCACCATGACCATCAGCTGCTGGATGTGGTCGTCCCGGCCGAAGAAGCGGTCTTGGTCACCTGTTTCGTAGCGCGCCGGCCCCGGATACGGCGCCTGGTCGGCGGTGTTTCGGGCCATCACGGTGACGGAATCACAGGGCGCGTAATCTTCCCGCCGTGCGACCGTGATGCTTCGATACCTGATAGCGGCTGGCCGAAGCCGTGCAGGAGTGACGACGCTCCGAAGGAGGACCGCGTGCCGGGATTCGACTTCGTCATCGTGGGCGCGGGGACGGCCGGCTGTGTGCTGGCGGCGAGGCTGTCGCAGGACGTGAACACTCATGTCCTGCTGATCGAGGCGGGTGGCTCAAAGGTGCTGCCCGCGCAGACCTCGCCTCCCGCATGGCCGACCCTGCTCCAGACCCCTGCGAACTGGGGAGACTTCACCGTCGAGCAGTCGGCCACCGGCACATCCATACAACTGCCGCGAGGGCGCGGGCTCGGCGGATCCTCGGCGATCAACGGCATGGTCTTCGCCCGCGGCCACCACTTTGGCTACGACCGGTGGCCCAGCCAGGGCGCCAAGGGCTGGGGCTTCGACGATCTGCTGCCGTACTTCCGGCGCAGTGAGACCGCGGTGGGCCGCGATCCGGCACTGCGCGGGATCGACGGCCCCCTGACCGTGGGGCCCGCCAACCCGCCGCATCCGGTCATCGAAGCGTGCCTGGAAGCGGCCGCGGAGACGGGGTATGCCAGGGCCGCCGACATCAGCGGCGGCCTGGAGGAGGGCTTCGGACTGGCGGACCTCAACATCGTCGACGGCAGGCGGCAGAGCGCCGCCGACGCCTATCTCGCGCCGGCCCTGGAGCGGCCCAACCTGAGCGTCGTGACCAACGCCCTGGTGCGGCGGCTGCGCATCAGCGGCGGGCGCTGTGTCGGCGTGGAGTACCGCACCGGTACCGACGAGGTGACCGTCGACTGCGCGGGTGAAGTCGTCCTGACTGCCGGTGCCATCGGCTCCGCGCAGCTGCTGCTCCTGTCGGGGGTCGGCCCGCAGGCCCATCTGGCCGACGTGGGCCTCACGACCGTCCTCGACCTGCCGGGCGTCGGCGCCCGGCTCCACGACCATCCGATCGTCAGCGTCACATCGAGCGCGGCCCGCCCGCTGCCGCCACGGCGCAACAACCACGGCGAAGCCATCGGTCTCATACGCAGCGATCCCGCTGTCGAAGAGCCGGACCTCCAGGTCGTCTTCGTCGACTTGCCGTCCCATCTGGCCTCGGCCCAGGACCCCGAGGACGGCTACACCATCGCTGTCTCCGCGATCCGCCCGTACAGCCGCGGCACGCTGCGGCTGGCAAGCGACGATCCCGGTGCGGCGCCGGTGCTCGATCCGGGTTTCTACACCGATGCGCGTGACCTGGCGGCGGTCGTCGCCGGTGTGCGGCTCGTCCGGGAGATCGGCAGGGCCCCGGCGCTTGCGCCGTGGCGTGGCCGGGAGGTGGTTCCCGGGCCGGACGCGGACGACGACGATGCCATGCGCGGGTTTGTGCGCCGGACCCTCACCTCGTACTGCCATCCGGTGGGCACCTGCCGGATGGGGACCGATCCCCTCGCTGTCACCGGGCCCGACCTGCGGGTCCACGGCATCGACGGACTCCGGGTCGCCGACGCCTCGGTGTTTCCGTCCATTCCGTCGGCGAATACGGTCGCCACGGTGTACGCCGTGGCCGAACGAGCCGCGGACCTGCTGCGCGGCACCGACTCCAGGAGGGCATCGTCATAAGCGTGCTGACCACCCGGCTGACGGAGCGGTTCGCTGTCCGCACCCGCACGAGCTGTCGCCGCACCGCCTGCCCTAACACCTTCCGCCGCGCGCTATCGCTTACGCGATCGACACCGTGCCAACTGCTTCCGCTACGCTCTGACCGCTGGTTCACCTGATCTCCACCGCCGAAAACCGGCGTCCCGCCCGCCACCGCCAACCACCTCGTCCAGAGTGGCGCGTCGACCGACACCCGCGCTGCTCGGAGCGTGGCCTGATGGCCTGTTCGACGGGCCGTTTGGGAAGTTCTGCACGTACGCACCGAGGCCCCACCGGGACTTTCGGCCAAACGAGATGACGCAGCCACTCATTCTGCAGGCCCCCGAGGTTGCGCCTCGGGGGCCTGCTGATTGATGTAGCGAAGCCGATGTTGGTGACCTACTGGTGGCCTCCCCGATCCGAGCCGAGATCGCCGATGGCATCGTCAACAAGGCACCAACTAATGTACTCGCCGTGTACCGTCAATCAACTGCTGAATCGTCCCAGTAGCCCACAGGGAAATCGTCGGGCTGTGTCTCTCTCGCTTCTGGGGTAGGCAGATCCTCTTCGGCGGGATGGTGAAGGAGGAACATCGTGAGGAACATCGCCGTGAATGGGTTCCTCGGATGAAGGGGGCGGGTAACCGAATGACTCAGAGTTCACACCGCACCTCGCAGACTAGGCGCAATACATCCAATCAGGTCGACCGTACAGCAAGTTGCCCCGCACCTGGACACCATTGGTGGCGATCGCGTATCCGCGCGCTTCGAGCCGGTGTTGGTCATCGTTGAACCTGTGTCGGCATCGCAGCCTGAAGGTTGTGTCGTTGAGCTGCCCGGTCTTCCTCGGGCCACTGGCCGAAGCTGTGAAGCGCCGCCATCCAGCGCCGTCGGGGTTGTGGGCGAACTGGCCGTTGGTCCAGTGGGTCCGGAAACTTCCAGTACACGTCTGATGGGTACCAGCCTTTATGTTGTCGCTCCCAGCGTCAATAATCACCCTCCCAACGCAGGTGCTGTAAACAAAGCTGCCGGGTGCCTTTGTTGGCCCCGTCACGCTTCCAGGAAGCCAGTTGGCCGGGTCCGCAGCCCCCGGATCTGATGCGTTCATCACTTGAGGGTGCCGTCGTTTCAGGGACGGCCGAGAGAGGTCAGGGCCGCAAAGAGTTCGAGTTGTTCAGCGGCGCCTGCCGCTGCTCAATCAGCTTCCACGGGGTTCCTCGTCGTAGAAGCTGTGGAAGGCATCCGAGGCTTGTCCCGTCCAGCCGCTGTGGTCCAGGTCGCGCAGCCCGGAGTCGACCCCTGTGACAGTGTCTGCCCGAACTGGGTCAGGAGGTCGGCCGTGGCCTGCACCGCCTTCGCATCGCCCGGAACCAGGTCCATCGGGTTCCGGCTCTCCCCAAGCTCAGCCACGCACGCTCCCGCCGGTGGGCGGAGCGATACGGGCCAGGGATGCGGCAACGTGCTGGTCGACCTCCAGG
Organism: Streptomyces sp. NRRL F-5755; assembly: GCF_001279365.1. Classification (NCBI taxonomy): domain Bacteria; kingdom Bacillati; phylum Actinomycetota; class Actinomycetes; order Kitasatosporales; family Streptomycetaceae; genus Streptomyces; species Streptomyces sp. NRRL F-5755. The sequence goes on from NZ_LGCW01000274.1 coordinate 4,390, forward strand.
TAGGCGCCCGCGGTGTCGATCAGCCTGCGTGGCCGGCCAGTGCCGCCCCCAGGCCGTCATGCCCCCACGGCGTCCGCGTCGCAGTCGATGTCCTCCACGCGGTGGCCCTCCAACAGCGCCATCAGATCCGCTGCTCCCAGTCCCGCGCTCTTGAGCGCCTCTATGTCCACAGAGAACGACTCTGCCCCCACCTGTTCCTGCTTCCCCTCACTTCGACTGCTGTGTACTACACCAAGACGCGGCAGCACCACCGCCTGATTGCAGCAACCGCGGTAGAAGCCGGGCCCATCACCCGGTCAGCGACAAACCGCTGACCCGATGACAGCACGGGCCCTGCGGACGCACCGCCGCGAGCGCGGCCGGACGAGGTACACCGCGACATCCTGACCGCCCAGCTCCGACCCCACCTCTGTGAACAGGCCGCTTAATGTTCGACGGGGCAACCTACCGGCCGACAGGCGATGTCGTCGAACCCGGCGAGCCAGTTGATCACCGACTGTCTTCGTAACCCGCCGGCAAGCGCTGTTCCTCTTGGAGACAATCGAAGCCAGGGCCCTTACGGTACGCATCCGCGTACCGTAAGGGCCCTGCATCTCTGCAGCGCCGGGCAGCGTCTGTGGTCGGTGCTTTTCGCCCCAGTCCTCCAGCCTTCGGCGGAAATTATGGACGAATTCTTTGGGACTCGGCCACTCGGTCCGAACCGGTTACGGGGGCCTCAGGCGCCTTAACACTTCAAGAAGAGCTCGGGCTGACTGAGGAGCCGGCGTCGCCAAGGGTTTCGGGAGTGACCTTTTTGCCGGTTACGACATCGAGGAAGATGCTGCTTTTTTTGTCGGGGTTATGGGGGTCGCTTTTTGGCTTGAGGCCGATCAACCAGACCGGTCGCCAGGAGCCGCCGACGCGTTGCGCCATGAGGGACACCGGTTCGGCCTGCATGCCTGTCGCTTCATGCTCCGCGCGCTGTTTCGCAGCAGTATTGCTGACAGTAGCGGGGGGCAGGGCAGGGTCCGGAACGCTGCGGGCTGCTGCGTTCGTGACACGTCCGGCCGTTGTGACGATAATGTCGAGCCGCATCGGCATCATCACGTTCTGCGAGTATCGGCGGTAGCTCAAGATGTGCATCCCCTGATTCCGCCGGAGGGGGCGAAAATCGGCTTGCGCGCCCTTTGTGTCAGCTGCGAACCATTTTTGGGCGAATCGCTCTGCCGATTCCTTCATCTGCGCTGCAGAGAGAGCGCCGTTGTCGTCGTGGTTGTCTGCCGATTCCACCTCTACCAGTTTACGGTCTGGCCAGGTGGCGACGACGGTGCCACGGTTTGTCTCAGCCCGCAAACGCCAGTGGCCGTCCTGCACCATTCTGACTTCCGTCTGGCCGAGTTCGGCTTGCGCTCCGTACAGGTCTTTGGCGGTCTTCGCCAGCCACTCCAGCTTTTCGGTTGAGTCACCGAACTTGGCCTGCGCACGGTGGTGCAGTTCTTCGTAGTTGACGCTCGTGAGCGTGAAGTGGAAGAGGGGTGTGACGACAGCTGCGACCGCTATGACAGCCCCGATCCCCCACGCCGCTCTTTTGCGCGTGAAGGGGAACTCGCTCTGACGTCCCCACACGTACAGGCAGCCCAGAGCGATGCCGATTACTCCGCCAAGGAAGTTCGCCTTGACATCGTCGTAGCTGCATGCGCGCCCCAGCCCCAGCCATCCCTGCACCAGTTCAATGCCGCAGGTCAGTGCCAGTGTTGCGGCCAGCACCAGCAGCGGGCGGCGGAAGAAGAGGACGGCCAGGAAACTCAACGGAACGAACAGCAAGACGTTCAACTGGGCCGACTCTGAGGCCAAGAAGGCGAGACCGGGCAGGCCTGTGTCACAGGACCCGACCTGCCCGGTACCGGCGATTCCCGGCATCATCGTCACGACAAGCACGCCAGCCAGGGCCGTGGTCAGCAGTAACGACAGGCCGATGGATCGGCCTTTGGCTTTGGCAATCAAGGCTGCAGGCACGCCCATGACAGCCGCGCAGATCAAGAATGCCGGAATAAGGCCGGGCAGCGCGCCGACCGATGCTTCAATCACCGGGTTCGTCTTTCAATGAGCGAGAAAGGATGCCGCCTGATCAGCAGAGATGCCGGACGGAAGGCGTCTCGTGCGACTTCCCTCCCGAATTCATGTAACCAATTGCGAAGCACTTCGGCACATCACTGATGGGCTTTGCGCCGAAGTTGTGGCTTACCGTCTGCCCCTTCTTCACCGTCTTCGCCCCGGAAGTGTAATCGGACCTCTGAGTGTAAAGCCCGAATACGACGGACACCGTTCCGCCCCCGGTCTTGCGGTAGCTGTCGGAGGCGTAGAACTTGGTGCTGGAAGAGCCGATGGCGACCCCATTGAATGCCGTGAAGCTGAGCACCCCATTTTCCAGCTGAGTCGATGACGTTCCGTTCGCGAACGCAGTTGTGGCACCCATCGCGGCAAGCGCAACCCCCCGACGGCAATTACTCGCGCTATCTTCTGCGGAAACATCAGTCCCTCCGTAAAATGTACGTCTGGCACAGGGTGTAGCGAATTCTCGCGCCACAACCCAAAGGCTGATCGAATCCCCATCCCCCGCCGCCACCCGTTCGATCGGATGTTTGATTTGACTTTAGCGCAAGATGATCAGACGGCCAACGCATTTCCGCGCCTCGGGACGATCTAGGCACGTTACGCATGGCTGGAAAACCTATGGACAGGGCTGGATCTCCCGCATGCTGCGCACGGGTGGCTTCTTGCAAAGGCCGGTGTCGGTGATTTCCCGGGACGCGGCCTTCGAGCGGATCGGCTGGCGACTGGCATCGGAACTGCGTTGCCTCAAGGGGGGAGAAGGACGCATCAACACCGAGCGCGGCATCTGCTCCCTGGCCTCGGTCCCACCGCAGCGGGCCGGTCAGGCCTGCAGATGGCGTTGGCGGGCGGTGACCAGGGCGCGCCAGCGGGTACGGACGGCGGCTTCGCTGTCGAGCCACTGGATTGCGGAACGAAGGGGATGATGCCGTGACGCTTCACGCACGCCGGGCAGGCGTACACCGTCCTGCCGCCGGCCGACACCACGTGCTCGATCCCGACATCGACAGGGTCGGCGGTGGACTCCCTGCACCAGCGGCATGTTTCGCTCACCAGGCCCACCCCGGCAGGTAGGTGCCACCGTTCACGCGGTTCCGCTGCATGTTCCGGCGTGCCGTCGGGCAGTCGGGCCTGCACGCCCACAGTTCCACCGTGATCTCCTGGCCGCACGAGATGACCGGTGCACGCCCAGGGAGCGGTCCGCGAACAGGCGGGCGTTGCACAGTGCACAGTTCCAGCCCTCCTGCTGCGGCCCGTTCAGGCGCGACAGGTCAATGCCTGCAACCGGCGCGCTCACCGCAGCGGGCCGCTCTCGGAGTCTGCGTTGACCGCGGCGAGGCGGGCGCTGAGGAATTCGCGCGGCGTCGGGGGCGCAGGCTCTCCGGGGCGGCGTCCCATTCGCGGCCCCCGCCGAGCGGCCGGAGCTGTACGGACGTCCCGACGCGGCCCATGACCCTGCCGACGCGCAGCTGGGCGGTGTCGAAGACGATCTGTGCGTCGTTCATGCGTGGGCCCCGCCCTTCTGCCGCACCACATCGGCCAGCCGCATGGCCACGGCGGCCCGTACACGGCCGAGGCTGACCAGGCCGAGGTCCGATGCTGCGTCGGCGGCCAGTGAGGGCAGGACAATGCCGACGCCCATCAGCGCGTCGCGGAGCGCTTCCGTCGCCACGTCCGGATCAACGGTCTCGGGACTCCTTGCTGTTGCCATGCATTCGACGTTAGGAACAGCCTCGTGGAGGTGCTAGCGGAGTTGCGCGAAGTTTCTTGACAGCCCATGCGAGTTGCGCGAAGTTGCTCGCGAAGGCCGGGGATGCCTGTATCACACGCCTGAAGAGTCGGTGATGCTTAGCGGATCAGTCCCCGACGAAAGGTACTGATCATGAGGCGACTGCGCTTCAACGGCACGGGCAGCGGCGGCGGTTCCTGCCCTGCTGTGCACGAGGACCTCGACTCCGGTGAAGTGATCGTGCACGGGCCGCGGCTCACCGACCCAGCCTCCCTCTCCCAGCTCCAGCACCTGGACGAAGACGAAGTCCCGATCGTCGTTCCGCGTAACACTCTGATCGACTTCGGTCCGAAGGAACGCGACGAGAAGCCGCGCATCCTCGACCCCGAGACGTTCGCCCGACTCTTCGAGAACTTCCGGCACAGCGCGTGGCATCTGGAGATGCGCCGCCGCTACGCCGTTGATGAAGCCACGGAGACCTACGCCCAGTTCGCCCGCGGCGAGACGCCTGCGTGGGACATGAACTCGCCGTGGGCCCGCATCATCAGCGCCAAGACACAGGACGGCGCAGCCGTCGGCCGCGTCCGCATCCTCGACCGCCCGCCGACCGAGGGACAGCGCTACCTTCTCGTTCACGCGGAGCACAACGACGCGCTGGGCGAGGACGTACGGAACATGTGGCGCGAGGATGCCGAACGCGTCCACCTCCCGGACGAAGATTTCTGGATCTTCGACTCGCACATCGTCGCCGTGTGCCACTTTGACGGTGAGGACAACCTCACCGGCGCCGAGCTGATCACGGAACCGGCGAGGGTCAACCAGTACAACCGGCTGCGCGACATCGCAGTGCACTACGCCGTTCCGTACAAGGACTTCGTGGCACGCATGACCGCGGAGGAGTGAAGCAGGTGGGTACCGGTGGGCACGGACTATCAGCAGGCACGCGCGGATCTCGGGATCCGGCTCCGGGAACTGCGGCTCACGGCCCCTGGGGGCCGGCTCACCGGTACGCAGCTCGCTGACCGCCTCGGACCGGGATGGTCCAAGGTCAAGATCAGCAAGCTGGAGAACGGCAAACAGACGGCTACGGCCGATGACCTGCACGCGTGGGCGAAGGGCACCGGCCAGCCCGAGGCATATGAGGAACTTCTCGCCCGCCTGCGGGGGTTCGAGTCACACATCCGCTCATGGCGCCGCCAGCTGTCCGCAGGGCACAAGCCGGTCCAGGACGCCGTTACCGTCGAGCACGAACGGACGCGGGTTCTGACCATCTGGGAGAACTGTCTGATCCCCGGCATGGTGCAGATCCCAGAGTACGCGCGGCACACCTTCGCCCGGCACGCAGACCTCATGCAGTCGCCGCGGGACACCGAAGACGCGGTGCGCGCCCGGATACAGCGCCAGAAAGGGCTGTACCGGCCGGGCAGGAAGTACAAGATCATGATGTGGGAAGGAGCGCTGCGCTCCCTTATCTGCCCGCCGTCCGTCTTGGCGGCGCAGCTTCATCACCTGTCCGGAGTCATCGGGCTGGACACCGTCGAGATGGGCATCGTCCCTTTCAGCGCCTCGCTGAAGATCTATCCGGGCAACAGCTTCTGGGTCTACGACGAACGCCTCGTGGTGGTCGAAGACTGGCACGCAGAACTCTGGATCGAGGAGGCCGACAGCATCGCCACCTACCTGCGGGTCTGGAGAACACTGAGCGAGTCCGCAGTCTACGGCGCCGATGCCCAGAACGTCATCAACCGGGCGCGGCGGGCACTGAGCGCCGGATGACTGCATGAAGCGGCGGCGCCTGCCGGTGCAGGCGCCGCCTGGGTGAACTCCTGCCCGTCAGTCCCTCGGCCGCTGGTAGGCGTAGCGGGTGAGCCGGTCGCCCGAGCTGAGGTACTCGCCGTACTCGATCACTTCGCCCTCCTCATCGAAAAGCGAGTTGTACCCGACGAACAGCGCCGCCGGCCGCTCGGTGATGCCGAGCAACTCGGCTTCTTCGTCCGTCGCGATCCGGGCTCCGACCAGGTCCTGCCCGTCGTTCCAGACCCGGCCTGTGGCTTCCTCGATTGCGCCCGGCGTGCCGCCGGGAATGCGCTCCGTGGCCAGAAGCGCCGGAACGGCACGCGCGAGTTCACCGGCGAACCACGAGGTGGACACGGACACCGGGCCCGACTCATCACAGATCACCCGTCGGCGGCAGATGACCTGGGCACCCTCTTCGATGCCCAGCGCGAGAGCCACGCGCTCCGGTGCAGGGCGCAGTTCAGCGGAGAGGATCTTCGCGTACTGGCCGGGCGGGTAGATCCGTCCGGTGATGTCTGCCGACCGGACGCGGTCGGACGGTGAGTGGTGCTGGGTGCGGCGGGCAGTGACCACGGTGCCGACGCCCTGCCGGGGTTCGACCAGGTTCTCGTGGCGCAGTTCGCCGAGGACTTTGGCCGCCGTCGCCCGGGAGACGGACCAGTCGGCGGCGAGCTGCCGCTCGGAGGGGACGGTTTCCCCTTCAGCGAGTACTCCGCTGAGGATCTGCTCACGCAGGTGGTTGAGAACCTGCCGGTAGGGAGGGAGGGACCTTTCGACCTCAGGAGACATGCGCTGACACTCCTTCACGCGGGGTGGACTAGGCCACAGCCAGGATAGCGCCAAGCCCTTGACGGTGGATGGTGGCCTAGGCCACCTTGGGAGTGTCGTACTTCACCGGACCGCACCCACGGAGGTGCCTGTGAGTACAGCCCCCGTCCTCCCGGCCGTCACCGCAGCTGCCCGTCCGCTGCTCCCGCCGGACCTCGAAGCCCTGCGTTCTGGCGTACCGGTCGTGGACTCTCTGCCTGTCAAAGGCTTCCCGCAGACCAGCGCAGGCGACCGGCGGCTGCGCACCGTACAGCAGATCTACGACCGTGCCGGAGTCCTGGCGCACATCGCGTGCGCCCCTGACGAGGGGTACGCCCTGACCGACAAGGCGTCCCCGCACGCGGTGCACGAACTGATGATGATCTCCGCAGGCCGCAGCCGCCGCCCTGGCCTGGATGACCACTCGGCCGCATTCGGCCGCGCGCTGGGAGTAGTGGCAGGGGCCTTCGCACTGCACTGCGCCGACAACGACCTGTCCCCGGCACTCTCGTGGAGTTACGACCCGCACACCCTGGACCGGCCGTCCATCCAGGGCGAGAAGCGGTTCCACGCCCATCTGATCGGGCGGACGCCTGCGGAGCAGGCCGCCGTCGCGCAGCAGGCCGTACCGGCGGCAGACCTGGACCCGCTGCGACGGCGGCGGATTGTCGAAGAGGCGTCTGTCCTCGGGGCGCTGCTGACCGCCGACTGCGTGGACCCCGACGCGCTGCGCGTGCTGCGCCCTGTAGCAGCTCTATCCTCCCCCGCATCTACCTGCGCTGCGGTCTTCGGCGTCCCCGGCGGATGGGGCGCCCTCGCCGACCCCGGAGTCCACGAGGATCTGGTGTACGTGCACCGCAAACTGCGCCGTGCGTACGAAGAGATCTCGCGCGCCTGCCTGACGGGCACAGCGGGCCCGTGGCGGCGCCCCGCCGTCGACGCAGACAGGGTGCAGGACGTGCGCCTGCCGCTGTCACCGCGCTCCCGGTCCGCCCTCGGGCACTACCTGTCCGCCCTCCGTCCGGACCTCACGCCGCAAGGCCCCGCCACAGCGCAGCGGGCCCGCATCATCCACACCTACCCGTTGGCGTGGCTCGCCTACGCGGTGACGATCACCGAGTTCCAGGGAAGCCTGGCGGTATACGTGCGGGTCAACGTGTTCTCCGACCTGGGCGGTGCCGGAGTGACCATCATGGACGGCACGGTCGTCAAGATCCGCAAAGGTGTGGGAGCGCTGCGTCCTGCGGAGATTGACGCACGCGCCTGCTTCCAGAACCAGTACCTTGACCGCCTGTGCCGCCACCCGCAGGCCGGGTACGCCCTCTTCCCCCGCCAGAGCTGAAGGACACCCATGAAAATCACCGTGTTCGGACTGCCCGGCACCGGGAAGTCCACCCTGGCCCGCAGCCTGTCCGCCCGTACCGGAATCCCCGCGATCAGCCTGGACGCCATCCTCTTCAGTCCCGGCGGCCCGCTGCCGCTGGAGGAGTTCCGCGCCGAAGCAGGCCGCGTAACGGCCGGTCGGAGCTGGATCGTTGAAGGCAACTACTCCAAGCTAGCGGATGTGGTCTGGCACCGCGCCGACACTCTGGTGTGGCTGGACTACTGCCTTCCTGTCATCGCCTGGCGTATCACCGCACGCTTCCTGCGCCAGGCTGCGGGGCGGGAAGCGAACCCCAATCGGCTGACCTTCCGGCGCACCTTCACTGCCCGCACGTCGGTCCTGCGCAACGCGGTCCGCAAGTACCGCAAGAACCGGCCACGCTATACCCGGCAGACCGCGGAGGCGTCGGCGCACGGCGTACTGGTGCTGCGCTTGCGCAGTCCCCGCCAGACCCGCTGCTGGCTGCACAGCCAGCCGGTGGCAGCGGAGGATCAGCCGGTACGGAACACCTGAGCAACCAGCACACAGTCCGGCACCTGGAAGGTGCCGGGCTTCTGCTGCGCCGGGATGCGGACCGCGCTCCCCCGCATGATCCTGTCCGTATGGCAGCGCGCGTGGTGGTGCATCCGCCCTCCCCCACCGGAGGACGGCGCGTCCACGCCGACTCCGTGGTCCTGGGGGTGGCGTACGGCATCGCCGACTTCCTGGAGTTCCTGCGCCGCGCGGGCCTGGACCCGGACGACGTGGACCTGGGCGACACCTCGCTGATTGAGTGGCGCGGGGGCGGACCCGGCGTGTGGTCACCCGACGACGCGGCACCCGTCGGCTGAGCCGTCGCTACGCTTTCCGGTGAACGCATTGAAGCCGTGGAGTCGCCGCATCTGGGTCGGTGACTCCACGGCTCAATCATGGGAATCAGCTTCAGCAGGCCGAGTTCGCCTGGAGCCAACTCGGCTGCATCAGGAGCGAAACCAGATCAGTCCGCCCACAGCGACCTGTCGTTGATGGTACCCATACGGACTTGCCCACTGGCGAGATCCACCAGGATGGGCCAGCAGTCGAGCAGCATGTCACGAAAGTCGCGAGTCTTCAGGTATTCGATGCCATTGAAAGGGACGATGAGCAGGCCATCGCGTTCTTCAACATTATCCGCATCGATAGCCAGAGGCGGATCGTTCGGCCTGGTCTCCCTTTTGAGGAGTTCTTCTGCTGCCTCTAGAGCTTGAGTGCGACTCAACATTATGCTGTCCTCATAAATGCGAATTTGGCGTACCCGGTGGGGTCAGCATGCCCGCTCTGCCCGTCCAGCAATACTACATCTCCGCCACGGTTGACCACATTGAAGGCGTGACCGTCTTTCCCGGTCGCACCCATAATGATGCCCCGCGCGCCATCGCCCGCATCCTTGATTTCTTTGACGATGTTAGAGAACGACTGACCTCGGAACCTCTTCCCGGGGTAAAACTTCTCAAGATCCCGAATTCCCCCACGGTCAATCTTCAATGCGGTTGCCGGAGCACCCTCCAGAGTCTTGTCGACGGCCAGGGCGCAGGCCCGACAGTTCACATCTGTTTTGGGATTGTAGTCAGGGTTGATCAGCTTGTGCAGATCCGGCGTAATGGGCGTCTTGTAGCCGTCTCCCAGGGCGGTGGTGCCGCCACCGCCCGCGTTCCAGCGGACATTGCCGACCCGGCTGAACGCCTTCTCGTTCTCGATGGCCTTGAGCAGGTCTTCGGCCTTGATGGCCTGCTTGCCGCCCTTGATCCAGCGGGCGACGATGGCAGCTCCGAGAATGCGATCGGCGGTGGAAAGCTTCTCGCCGGTGATGATGTCCTTGCCGGCGATCGCCTCAACGACGCCCTTGACGTCACCGATGCCCGGAGCGAGGTTCAGCAGCAGCGAGACGAGCGCCTCTTTGGCCTTACTCTCCTCGACCTTGGAATGGCCACGGACGTAGTCCCCGATGCCGGACAGGTCCAGGTCCTTGAACGGGCTGCTGCCGTCCTTGGCGATAGGGGTCTTGATGGCATCGTTGACCTTGTCGATGGCCTTGTTCATGCCCGTGACGCCACGGTTGGCCTGGTCCATGCCGCGGTTGGCTTCGGCGATGCCCTGGTTCATCTGCCGGAGACCGCGGTTGGCCTGATCGATGCCCTCGATCATTCCGTTAATGCCGCGGTTCACCTGGTCCATGGCCTGGTTCATTCCGTCCAGACCGTCGATCATTTCATTCAGGCCGCGTTGCATCTGATTGATGCCCTGAAGCATGCCGTCGACGGCCTGGTTCATGCCGCCCACATCGTCATTCAAACCGTTGATGGCTTGATTCATCTCTCCGAAACCTGCGATCGCCTCATCGAGCGCAGCATGGATTTCAGGGTCCGAGATGATGTTCGCGGCCTCGTTGAAGACCGGTGCCAGTTCGAGGGCGAGGTCACCAGTGGCCTTCACGACTTGCACAGAATGCTGCGTTATGTCGCGGATGTTGCCGAGCACCCGCTTCTGTGAGTCGATGGTGGCGGTCAGATTCTTGTATATCTCCGCCGCTTCCGGGTCCTTCTTTTCCTTGGCGGCAAGGTACTCCTTCATCTTGGCTTCGATGAGCGGAGCCGCCCCCTTGGCGCCAGATATCTTCTCGCGCAGGCCGGGGAACTGGGCGTCGACCTGCTCCTTCCAGTCATACGATGCGCCGAGGTAAAGAACGATGCCCAGCAGAGCGAACGCCTCGCTCCTGGCATTCTTTTTGATGCACTCCAGCTTTTTCCCGAAAGGCTCGGCGAGGCACTTCTTCAGGGCTGAGGGCGTTTCCTTCTGGTCGGCTGCAAGGGCTTGGCTCATGCCGCCGGTGATGAAGATGGCGAGCGTCACTACGAACGCTGCGATTCTGCTCAGTGTGCGATTTTTCATGGATTCCAGACGTGCGGGCAATGACAGGATGGCGCTGGGTCTGGAAAGTCGCCTTGCCTCGAACCTCGCTGCGTCAGATCGAAGGAGGAGTCGGGCATACGTGGCGTGAATGGAGTACACGCCTGACGGCGGCGCAAACGTCCCCCCGAACGCCAGGCGAAAGATCATACATACCGCATGTACCGATGTCTCCCCTCGGAAGCTACTTTGCCACTTTGTCGGCCACAGACGGCGGCCCCGGGGCGGCGAAGCCGGAGACGTCGCCGGGAAGTCGAACCATCGCTACCTGTTGTCAGGGAAACTGCATCGAATCTGAGCGTGGGCGCCCCGCAGCTGCAACACCACGCGAAGAAGCCCTCTCCACCCGCGTCATGTTTCGGTGCGGTCGCACTCCTCCGCCAGGGGCGGCAGATCCTGCGGCGTGATCCCGGAGCTGCGCATCTGCGCATTCAGCCCGGCCACGTACCCGGCGAAGACGTGCTCGACCGTATGCAGGCGGACGGTTTCCACCCGCAGTGCTTGCATCCCCTGGCGCCGTTCCTTACGGATGGCCTTGATCATGTCGAGGTCGACGCGGCGCTGCTCCGGTTCGGCGGCAGCATGGGCTGCCGCCCGGGTGACTTCGGCTCCGTTGTGGTACCTGACGCCGTACCGGTCCGCCCGGCCGCAACACGGTCAGCCCGACATACCGTCGGATTGGCCGGCTCATCGGGTCGGTTGACCGCGGTGCTGCATGGTGCAGCTCCGGATAGTCTTGTCGCGGTTATCGTGTCGCTTCGCCTGCGCGCTGCAAGTCGGTCAGCATCGGGCGCCCTCGGCGGCTACCGCCAGCGCCACTGCCCGGGCCCAGTTCACCGGACCGTCTCGTCCGCGAGAGCGAGGGACAGGCGGGCCCGGAGGCGGGCACCACGGCATTCCACCACTGTTGCCAGAAGTGCCTCCGCGACCAGCATCCAGAAATCTTCGCGGTACCGGAAGATGATGTCGAGGAGTTGGAGAGGGGTCTCGGCGACGCGTGCACGCTGCTGTGCGATGCGCTGGCGGCGATCGGATAGGAACTGGGTGGTGCTGGCCAGTGCCACGCCGGCGAGCGTCCCGATGACGGCCATGAGCGAGTCCCGCATGGCTGAGCACCCTTCCTGCTGGCCAGCCGGACGTCTGAGATAACCGCCGGTATGGCCTGCATTCTTCATGTGGATCAGTCCGCCAAGGGACTCGTTGCGTCAGTGACGGTATGGCGGACCCCGGATCCGTTACTGGTCGGCCGGAAGCCGGGCCAGTCCACCGGGACAGGTCACCCGGATCCGGTCATCGGGCTGCCGGGGATGCGGCAGCACCCGGTGCATCTCGCTCTCACCGAACTGCCCGGAGCCCCGCACACCTGCGTTCAGCCGGACAGTGGTAGGCGGACCGCAGTAGGTCACCGGGTAGACCTGCCGGACATTGCCGCATGCCGGGCAGTACACCCGCACCTGCCGGGCTGCGGCCCGCTGAGTAGCAGGCGACGCCGCGAGCTCCCTCGTCGTCTGCGTCTCAATGATCGTGGTCGTCATGGTTCCTCGTTCCCGGTCGTACCGGCCCGGGCCGACGGCGGCCACCAAACCGGCAGCTGTCGGTCGCAGTTCGTGCACAGGTGGGCGACCAGCTACCGGCCGACGGTGTAGGCCGGACCACGTCCTCGTCCCAGTGCAGGCAGGCGCCCGGGAAACACTTCCTGCCATTCACGAAAACGATGGAGATCTGCTCGCAGTGGCGCTCGTTCCTCACCACCGGGATTCACCCTGCGGCGCAAGTGCTGCCGTACGTGTAGCCGGCCACCCATGTGATCTGTAGGTTCGCCCTGCTGCCGGGTGCCGCGTACGGCCCGTACAGTGCAGACTCGTTCTGGACGATCCAGGACAGCGGCCGGTCGGGGGTGCCCCGGGCGGGCCCGATCAGCTTGCCGTCCAGGAAGTACTTGACGTGATCCGGGGTCCACTCGGTGCTCACGGTGTGCCAGTCCGTCCACCGGGCCTTCGTAGGGAAGGCGTCCTGGCGGCCGCCGTCACAGGCGTGGGTGAACGCATGGATCGTGTCCGTCCAGTTCTGCTCGGGGTAGTCCAGCTCGCAGCCGTGGCCGTAGTGCAGCCAGGCACTCTTGTAACCGGGCGCTGCCCGGGTGACCTTGAGGCGGGCGGAGAACTTCCCGTACGCCTGGTCCATGAGCTTCTTCGGTACCACCGCGGCGGAGTGGACGTCACCGCCGGACCGCGGCCGCCAGAGATCAATGTTCATCCGTCCGTCGCCGTCAGCGGCCGGGCGCACGCTCACCGTATCCTCAGGATGGTAACTCCCGCCGACCGTACGGCCGGTGTTCCCGTCGGCCCCCGATTTCGCGGTGTCAGGCCAGCCGGCGGGGTAGGCCCGGTACGTGCCCGTAAGCCCGCCGCAGTAGGCCCGGCGGGTGTCGGGATAATGGTTGCAGTCGCGGAAGCTTCCGAGCGGGACCATGTCCCCGTTGAAATTCTCTGCGAAGGTCTGCCGGAAGGGACCGCAGTCGCCGCGCGGCATCGCGGTTCCGGTGGTGTTGGCACAGGCTTCCCGGCCGGCCGCAGCCGCCGGGGACGGGCAAAGCAGGGCAGCAGTCACCGCACACGTGGTGGCGACTCATGGCCCCGAAGGGGCGTTTCATGGTCGGGTCCTTCGTTCCTGAATTCCTGGATCGGTCGTCTTGCCCTCACCCTGTGGAGTCTGCTGTCAGACGGCGACAGCCTGAAGCTGAGAGCGCAGGCTGTTCACGTGCTGGAAATCGATCTCGGTGGACAACGTCATATCGTCGCCTTCCTTGCCGTTCCAGCGCTGTTCATGCACTGGTGTTGCCCACCGGAAAAGGATAGAACCGTTCTTGTCGCCGGACAGGGACAAAGCTTCCGTGTCCGGTTCTCTGAACTCTGCCCACTTGTACCACTCAAGGCATGAGGTTACCTGATCGAGGGCAGCCATGATATGCGGGACCTGATCGGCCAAAATGCGCAGTACATATCGGTCAACGCGTTCCGGGGTGTGCTTCTTGACGAACTCCTTGGTCGGCTCACTTACGATCAAGTAGAACGACCGAGAGCGAATCTCGGTGCGATAGAGGCCCATGGCGGACGGGCTGCTAAAGGTTGTCCCGTAAACGCCTGTCAGAACAGAGGGTGCAGGTCGGAAGGTGTTCGTAGGTCTGCGAGGACGGCGGCGTGGTCGGACGGCCACACGGCATCGACGGGCCCGTCGCCGACGCGACGGATGGAACTGACGGAGCCAAGACCTTGAGGGCCTGGTGGGCCCGTGTGGATGTAATCGACGCGGACACTGGGTTCGAATGCGGCGGCAACGTACGGGTTGGCCGCGTTCCAGGTTGCTGAGGGCTGTGCCGGGTCTGCGTATTCCCACGCGTCGAGGAAGACCTGGCCAGGGACGGCAGGAGCCGTCTTGTAGCCGCCGAACTGTCGTACTTCGTCGGAGTCAGGAAAGGCGTTGAAGTCGCCCGTGACAACGGGTGGGAAATCGGTTCCACGGCTATGGGATACGACGAACCCGGCGAGCACTTTGAGCTGTTGGCAGCGTACCGCGGAGGCATCGATGGCCGAGGTGAGGTGGGTAGTGAAGAACGGCACCTGGTGTGTGGGGGCGTCGATGCGCGCGTAGAGGGCCAAACGGCCGTCATCATCGTCCTCGCGGGCCGGCAACTCCATCCTGTCGTACTCCGCGATGGGCCAGCGACTCAGGACGGCGTTGCCGATGTCCACCGTTGAGTCCCCGATGCGTCTTTGCCACCGCTCCGGCGCGCGGGATGCTGCCCAGGTCCAGTGCATGTCGAGGTGGGACGCGAGCCATTCCGCGAGGTTCCCCCCGCCGTGGGCCCACACCTCCTGAAGGCCGATGACATCGGGCTGGAGATCTCTCAACACTGTGAGGATGGCCTTCCGCCGTTCCGCCCATGGGCCAAAACGCCACCACACGTTCCATGTCAGCACCCGCATCACTGCCGCCCCCCTAGCCGGTTCGCACGAGCATCCTGGATGCATGCCGGATGCTGGCTATCCGGCGACGGTGAGGTTGTGCAGGCGGGCGATGCCGAGCATGGTGTGGTGGACGCCGTCGCCCTTGAGGCGGCAGTCGCGCAGGATCTTCCAGCCCTTCATGCGTGTGAAGGTGTGCTCAACGCGGGCCCTGACCTTCTTGTGCGACCGATGGTGCTCCCCCTTCCAAGTCGGGAGTTCTTCGCCCTCGCGGCGACGGTGCGGAATGACCAGTCCGGTCCCTTGGTAGCCGCCGTCGGCGATGGCCATCGTCCTGCCGACGGCGGCCTTGGCGCCGGACTCCTCCCAGCCGCGGGAGTCGTGACGGTTGCCCGGGACGGGCCGGCCGACCACGACGACCAGGCGGGTGTCGGCGTCGATGACGACCTGGTGGGCGGTGGAATAGCGATAGCTCTTCGACTGCTCCGCGATCGTGCGGTCGCGCGTGGGCACCAATGTCCCGTCCACGATGAGGACGGTGTCCTTGCGGAACCGCTCACGCGTCCGGAGCGCGAGAAGCGGCCCAAGGTGGTCGATGACCCGGTCGGCCGCGGACTTGGAGACGCCGAACAGCGGGTCCAGTTGGCGCAGCGTCAAGTTCGTGCGCCAGTAGGTCGTGACCAGGAGAATTCGATCTTCGAGCGAGAGACCCCAAGGCCGCCCTCGGCGAACTGTGCTCGCGGTCTCGCGACGTACAGCCGTCACCAGCTTGCCGAAGCAGCGCGGGCTCAGCCCGGAGAACGGACCTATCCAGGACGGTACCGACGCCGTGATCACACCAGCCACACCAAGATCATCTCACCTTTGGCCAGCCGTTACGGGACAACCTTTAGTTTCGTCTACGCCAACGGATTGCGCGCCACCCTGGGCTCGACCACAACCGCCTAAGGAGCCATGACACGGCATGGCGGGCCAGCCGAGCTGTGACTGGCGCCGCTAGTTGGCCATGGTCAGCGTTTGTTGGCCAGCCGTCCTGCAGTCCCTCGGCAGGCCGGCAAGAAGCACCACCACGTGATTGTGATCGTCTCCGGCGGCAAGCGGCTGCTGTCCCGCCGGTGAGGCGCCGGGGCGGGGAGGGGCAGGCCAGGCGCGAACGGCAAGCGGCTGGACCTCGGCGGTACGGTGGCTGGCGCGTCACCGGCCCGCGAATGTGCCAGCAATTACTGGCTGCCCCCGAATCAAGGGGCATGGCCTCGTTTGATCGGCATGGGGTGCTGGTGGTCAGGGGCGGTCGGGGGCTTGCGGATGCGTACGCCGGTCCAGATCTCGGGGCGTTCAGCCTGGGGCTCTTGGAGAATGGCGTACGGGTCAGACGTTCGCTTGCGACGCGCTGGAGCCTCCGCTTCGAGCGGGCGACGCTGGTGCGTCCGTTCCGCTGGCCCAGGGCGGGAAGAGCTTCGCGGGCTGGTCCTTCGTCTGCTCCTGATGCGATCGCCTGCCAACGGGTTCCCACGCTTTCACGGGCAGCATTCGACGTATCGACTGCTCACTCTCCGCATCCCGCTGTGCGTTGCCCTGATGCCCCTGAACCCGCTGTCAGGACTGTCTGGCGCATGCCACCAGTCTATGTTCCCGCGTCCTCCATGCGGGTCATTGTCGTATGAATGTGCTAATCGGTCGGGCTGAGAGGGGAAAGTCCAGGTGCGGTGGGTGAAGAGCCCGCCGGTAGATGACTACGGAAGGAGAGAACAATGACTGAGCAGACCGCCGAGTGCGACGTGTATGAGCCGCCGGCGCTGGTGGAGGCCGGTGAGTTCGCAGAGGTGACCATGGGTGCGCATCAGGACGGAACCTGCGACGGTACCGGCCCGACCTACTACCGCAGCTGAAGGCTGGAGAAGGGACTTTTGACGTGGCTGAGGAATGGTTCGTTGTCCTTCCGGACTCTGACGCCGGCCTCACCGCAGCACGAGCCCTTCGCCCGTCGGCATCGCGTGTCATCGAGCACGCCTCGGGCCGGCCATGGCTCATCGGGCACTGGCCTCTCGGTAGCGTTCTGCGCACCGACAGCGGTCCGGTACGGGTGGCGGTGGTCGGGCAGTGCCCGACCACCGCCGACTCGCTGCGGAGGCTGACGGACAAGGTGCGCTCGGTGCATGAGGTAGGAATCGCTCTCGCGGGCCTCGCGGGCGCTTTTCATGTCATTGCGTCCGTGGCGGGACGCGTGCGTGTCCAGGGTTCCCTGGCCGCTGTGCACCGCGTCTTCCAGGCCCGGTTCGGCGACGCGGTCATCGCCGCGGATAGTGCCCGGGTGCTGGCCGCACTGACCGGCGCGACGTGGGATCCGGCATGGCTCGCGCTGCACCTGACATCCCCGAGCATGCCGTACCCCCTGCACGAGAGCACGCCTTGGCTCGGCGTTGGGGCCGTGCCGGCCGACCACTGGCTGTGTCTCGAACCGGACGGCACGGC
Organism: Streptomyces sp. NRRL F-5755; assembly: GCF_001279365.1. Taxonomy (NCBI): domain Bacteria; kingdom Bacillati; phylum Actinomycetota; class Actinomycetes; order Kitasatosporales; family Streptomycetaceae; genus Streptomyces; species Streptomyces sp. NRRL F-5755. The sequence goes on from NZ_LGCW01000274.1 coordinate 21,560, forward strand.
GGGCACCCACCGTCGCTGGACGGCGCCGGATCCCGAACTGCCCCTGGCCGAGGGGGCGCGGGAGGTGCGCAAGGCGCTGGCGCGGGCGGTGAACGCGCGGACGGAGGCCGGTGGCACTATCAGCAGCGACCTGTCCGGGGGCATGGACTCCACCAGCCTGACGTTCCTGGCCTGTCGCGGGTCGGCACAGGTCGTCACCTACCACCAGGTGGGCCGTGACCCCCACAACGACGACACCCACTACGCCCGCCTGGCCTGCGACGGTCTTCCCGACGCCCTCCACCGGAGGTTTACGGCCGACCAGGCCGGGCAGCGCTTCGCCGCACTGGGCGCCGATCTGTCCTTTCGTGACACGGAAGCGCCCTTTCCCATGGAGCCGGGCCGGTCAGATCTCGGCATCCGCGCGCGGGCCATGGCCGAGGAGAAGTCCCGGGTCCATCTGGTGGGACTGGGAGGGGACGAGCTGTTCCGTCCGGGCATCGCCTACCTGCACGACCTGGTGCGCAAGCGGCCGTTGACAGGACTGACGCACGTCCGGGCCCAACGCCTGTGGGACCGGCTGCCGTGGTCCGCGGTGCTGCCTGCGCTCACCACGTCCAAGAGCCCCGTGAAGCAACTGACGACCGCGGCCGAGGTGCTGACGGCGCCCCGGCGCCGCACCTGGGCGGAAGACTTCGGCTGGCTCTCGCCGATGCGTATGCCGCCCTGGGCAACGCCGTACGCGGCCGAGGCCGCCCGGGAGACGCTGCGGCACTGGTCCCGCAAGGACGTCCGCCCGCTGTCACGGTGGCGGGGCCAGCATGCGATGCTCGTGTACGCCCGCGCGTCGGGCAGGTCGGTAGGGCGAGCCGATCTGCTGTTCGCCGGTCATGGTGTACGCCTGGCCGCACCGTTCCTCGATGACGAGGTCCTGCACGCGGCCCTCGCGGTGCGCCCGCAGGACCAGCTGTCGCCTTTCCGCTTCAAACCGCTCCTCGCGGCGGCCATGGACGGCATCGTGCCTGACGAACTCCTGCACCGCACCACGAAGGGCGAGTACAGCGCCGAGAACCGGCACGACTGGGCACGGCAACGCCGACAGGTCATGCGGTTCTTCGAGCAGTCGGAACTGGCGCGGCACGGGCTGATCGACACGGCGGAGATGTGGAAGGCATTGCTGCGACCCCACAAAGACACTTCGACGCTGATTCAGATGCACGGCACGGTGGTCTGTGAAGCCTGGTTGCAGGCGGTCCGTGACCACGCCGGCGTTCCGGAACCCCGGCCGGCATCCGCAGCGAGGAAAGGCAGCGCACCGTGATCGTCCTGCGCCCCGACGTGAACGTAACCGAAACCGGTGACGCCATGGTCCTGCTGGACCGGAGTTCCGGGAAGTACTGGCAGCTCAACGCCACCGGAGCGCTGGTGCTCCGGACTTTGCTGGAAGGCGCCACATCGGAGAAAGCCGTGCATGATCTCGCAGAGCGGTATCCGGCAGCAGCCCATCGGGCGGCCGACGACGTGGACCTTTTGATCGGGCGCCTGCGCACCGCGGGGCTGATCGGCGAGGAGCGAGTGTGAGCGTCAACCTCGTCCTGTCCCGTGGCGAGCGTCCTCCCCCACGGCAGTGGCCCGCCGCCTACCTCGCCGTCGCAGCGGCCCGGTGGCTGTCCGGCAGATCACCGCACCGCATCAGTCAGGTACTCCATCTGGTCAGGCGCGGGGCGACACCGGCATCCGTCGGGCAGGCCACAGCGGCCAGAAAGGCGGTGGTCGCCGTCAGTCCCCGCTGCGCGATCGAGCGGGGGTGCCTGCAGCGTTCGCTGGCGACAGCGCTGCTGTGCCGTCTGCGTGGTACCTGGCCGACGTGGTGCACGGGGGTACGGACTTTTCCCTACTTCACCGCCCACGCCTGGGTCGCAGTCGACGGGCAGCCGGTCGGCGAAGACCAGAACCCGGACTGCTACACCCTCACGCTGACCGTTGCTCCCAGATGACGACGTACCGGTCGCGGCACAAACGGTGACCATGGCCACCTAGCGGCGACAGTCACACGAGCGAGGGCATGCTTTGCAGCCGCGGCGATCCCCTGTACGTGTACGACGGCGCGTGTCGGGCCGCCAAAGGCAAGGCGATCACGCGTGAAGAAGCCATGCAGGCGCTCGTCCAGGGTGTGGAGCCGTGCCCCTACTGCCGGCCGGACACGGAGCTGGGCATTCTCAGCTGAGATGCCGGTCAGCAGCCCGCGCCGTAGGCTCGTACTCCCGCAGGGAGGCGAGCCCCATGCCCTCAGCGAAGGTCACCATCTCGTTCGGCCTGGTCATCATCCCCGTCTCTCTGGCCCCGGCGACGGATGCCGGTCCCGCCGTCTCGTTCCACCGCATCCACACCAAGGACGGCGGCCGGGTCCGCAACGTCGCCGTGTGTAGCCTCGACGACGAAGAGGCCCCCCGCGAGGACATCGGCCGAGGCTATGTCACCGGCGACCGCGTCGTGCCGGTTACCGACGAGGACCTTGAGCGGCTGCCGCTTCCGACGGCGAAGGTGCTGACGATCTTGTCCTTCGTCGACTCCTCGGAGGTCGACCCGCTCCAGATCGGCAAGCCGTATTACGTCCGCGCCGAAGGTCCGTCCGCGAAGCCGTACGAGCTGCTGCGCCGGGCGATGGAGGACCAGGGGCAGGTCGCACTCGGGAAGGTGGCCCTGCGTGGCCGGGAAACCCTCGCGATGATCATCCGCCCCATGAACCAGATGCTGGTGATGCACGCCCTGCTCTGGCCCGACCAACTGTGCTCCCCGGCCGGCGTGGTACCTGACCGGCCCGTAGAGATCACCGCGCAGGAGCTTCAGGCGGCGGAGGAGCTGATGGACTCGTACGGCCCGCTGGACGAGGAAGACCTGCGCGATCACTGTCGCGAGGAGCTGGAAGAGATCGTCCAGGCCAAACTGGAGGAGCGCGAGCCCGAGGTTGAGGCCGAGAAGCCCGCGCCGGGCGGGAAGATCGTGGATCTGATGGCTGCGTTGGAGGGGAGCGTGCGCTCCGCCCGCCAGTCCCGCGGCGACACCGGCGAGGAGGCCACCGTCACCCCGCTGCGGGCCGTCCAGAAGGCTGTCGCCCCGGAGGAGAGGCCGCCCGCCAGGAAGCCCACGGACTCCGCCGCCAAGAAGTCCACACGGGCCCCGAAGGCCACCGACGGCAAGGCAGCCACCCGCACGAAGAAGACGGCCAAGAAGGCCGCGGGGAAGAAGACCACCGGCAGACGAGCCGGATAACAACGCCGGAACGCCCCGCCCCGCCAAAGCGGAGAGGGCGGAGCGGGGGGGTGTCGCGGCACGGGCCGATACTCGATGAGACGGACACGCCCCAGCCGCGGTCATGCAGCCCGCTCATGGACGCCGGGGCCGGTGCCGAACTCTGAGCAGCACCATCGGACCGGGATGAATGCGGTCTCGCTACCGAAGATTACCGAGACCCCGTCCTGGTCCGGATAGCTCTGTAATGAACGGAAGCGCCTCGGAGCTACGCCAGCACGCTACCCCTCACGTAGAGGGCGCGAATACCCATCGCGGGCTGTCAACATGCCGGTGTAGCTACCGAGGCGCAGGGCCTATCGGCGGGCTCGCAGGGCTATGACTGCGCCGCTGGTCGTGCAGCATGTCAGCAGAGCACCAATGACGATGTTCCACGTATCACCACGCCAGATACCGATAGCCGTCACCGCGAGCGTAAGAACAAGCGAGATGGCGAGGAGTATCCGTCCGATAAGCATGAGCAGCAGTCCTTAAAAGCAGTCCTGGACGCCGTGAGCTGCCGCCGCCGCTCCGCCCATGAGGGCTCCGGTGGCGGCCAGCGACGTCCCGCCGCTGGCCGGAGCCGCTATAACGCCGCCGGCGGCGCCAAGTCCGGCCCCGATGGTTGCCACACCATCCCAGAAGCAGTTCGAGTTGGAGCGCTTGGCGCGCGTCGCCACCTTACCTGGGGCCGCCGCGGGGACCACGGTGCCTTCGATCGTGGAGCCCTTCACGTCAGCGATCTTCTGCGTGAGCTGGTCGCCCTTGAGGGTCCAGGTGGCCTTGTGAATCTTCCCGGCCTTGTCCTTGACGTCGAGCCGCTTCATGCCGCCATCCAGTGTTCCGTCGGCCTTGAGGAACCGGACGCCGCGGTCGGTAAGGACCGCATGGTCGCCCTTGGGCAGGTTGAGCTTGAATGTGGAAGTGGCCGCGAACTTCGTCACCTCACCACCCTTGGCAAAGGGTTTTGCGGGCTTGTCCTGCGAAGCCGGAGCAGCAGCCGTGGCGGTAGCGGCCATAGAGGTCACGATCGCGGCGGCCGCCACGGTGGTGGCGAGGGCCGAACGCACGCCGAAGCGCATATACATTTACCTTTCAATCATTTTCCGCCCCCATAACCGGGGACACACCCACCCTTGTTGACAAAAAGGCCCACCCATATGGCGCCAGTCACAAATCAAGCAAACGCCCAGTAAAGATCATTTAGATGCCGGGTAAAACGCCCAATTGGCGGTCCGGCTCACACCGTCAAAGTCCGATTTAAATGGAGATTCGCTAATTAACCCATCGATCCTTGCCGACTTCGCCACGGTGCGCCGCTTGAGCCCCGATGGCGCAACTTTGTCCGGAATCGTCGTGCTCCATGTCTCGCAGCACGCATCATTTCGACACTGACGTAGCCCTCGACGATCTGCCGTCGACCGATTCGGAACACAGGAGGAGAGCGCAAGGTCACCTCCGCCCGTCGGCAGCGTCCCCACGCGCCCCTGTGCGGCGGGCGAACGATTCGCCGACTGGGCAGACGTCGAAAAGCGCCCCGCCCCTGCCGAAGCAGCGGGCGAGGCGCGGGGCCGGTCCTACACGCGCTGGTACTCGACGGAGGCGTGGCCGCAGCCCGTGGCCAGGCGGCGCAGTGCGTCCCGGGCCGGTGCGGTCGACGGTCAGCGCCCAGCGGAGTTTGGTGGAAGCTGACCGTCGACACCACGGAGCGCGCCGCGTTGCATAGGCTCGCGGCTGGCTGCCCGTCGACGGAGGTGAGGTTCACCCCGGCACCATGACCGGCGGGATGCCAGAACCCATCTTCGAACCTTCGCTGATCTCGTACGCGCGCCACAGATGAGAACTTTGATGCCCTCGGCAGCGGGGAACTGTCAGCCCCGCCCAATACCTTCTTTGTGGAGCTCGGTTCGGGCTCGCGGCCTTCGGGGTCGGTATGACTCGTTGCCCTGTCGTTGATGATCCGGGAGTGCTGTCGCCGGTCCCGGTGGCGCCGGTTGATCGCGACGCCCGCGCCTGCCGGCCGTCGCCGCTGCCCGGCGTCTCGAAGGTGCGTGCCTGGGTGCACTGGGAGGCATGAGCAGCGCACCGATCGTCGTGCACCGGCCATCTCGCCTCAGCGGACGCTGGCGTAGGTGTCCGTTCAGGCCCGGCGACGCCCTCGAAGCCGGAGGCCGTTTGTGCAGCACCGCCTCCGGGGGCTCTACGTGCCCGGGTTGCTCATCACGCTGACAGAAAGTACTTTCCAGTTGGAAAGTTACTGTGCGTGCGGGAGTGAGTGATGGACGAGTACCAGGTGGGCATGGACGTCGTGGCTCGTCAGCGCCGGGCCGCGGCTGCGCGGGTCCGGCTGGGCTGGTGGTTTCCGGCGCTGACCGCGGTGTCCTGGGCGCTTGCGGTCAGCAGTGCGTTCCCGGCGGCCGGCTACCGGCGCCTGGGCATTCCGGACCTGCCGTACGGCCAGGTCGGCGGTCTGCTGTTCCTGGCGTTGATCGTGCTGTTCTCCGTGCGGTCGGGTATGAACCGGCGGGATGTGTGGCCGTTCACGGCATATCCGTCGTTGCGTCGGCGCTTTCCTGCGTTCGTCCTGGTGGGCTTGGGCGGTTTGGCGGCGGTGTTCGGGCTGGGCCGGCTGAGCGGTCCGCCGGCCGGCGCCGCATGGGCGGCCGTCGCGGTCGCGGTGGCCGCGGGGGGCGTGATCGCGTTCCTGCTGACCTGGATGGCTGCGGGGATCCGTGGCGACATCGTGACCGGGGGCCGGCGGCGGTGACCGGCACGTCCGAGGGGCTGGATCCTGTGATCCATCCGCTGCCGAAGCTGTCGATCTGTGCGCTGCTGGCCGCTGGCCCGCAGTGGGTGGAGTTCCGCGTGGTCCGGGAGACCACGGGGCTGAGCGATTCGATGGTGTCCAAGCACAGCCGAGCCTTGGAGGAGGCGGGCTACATCGAGGTCCGCAAGGGCGGGATTGGGCGGCGCCCGCGCACCTGGTTCCGTATGACCCCGCTGGGCCAGGCCCGCTACGGCGGGCACGTCGCGGCACTGCAGCAGCTCCTTCAGCGGGAACCTGACCAGGGCCCCACCCCGGACGCCTGAAGAGTGCGTACGCAAAAGCAGCGAGCGTGCGGGAACCGTGCCTGCGCCACAAATCCGTGCAGAGTACTGCCGGGCACCTCGAATACTTGAGGCCCGTATCCGGCAAGGCGCTTCTGCGGGCCGCCTCGGTCCAGGGCAGTGGGCTGTTCGCCCTCAAGCCGCCGTCTGCTCCTCGGACGTTGCGTCAAGCCCGACGGCCCGCTGCCGCGCCTTCTCGCGGCACGCCTCCACTGCGGTCCGCTGCTCCTCAGTGAGCGGCGGAGGCGGAGGCCAGCAGCCGTCCGGGCCCATGAGTGCGGCGAGCCGGGTGCGCTGTGTCTCGGTGAGTACCGGAGCTGATGCCAGCAGACGATTGATGAGCTTTTCGGCGCTGCAAGCGACGATCGGAGCCGTCCGGGACCGCTCGGCGCCGGTCCGCGGGGCTGCACGAGGCACTGCGGAACGGTGATCAGTAGACACGGTAGATGTCTCCGACCGTGCAGTGGCGCAGCCGGGCGCCTGTCCACACGAACTCGACCTCATCGACCAGATGCTGCAGTTCCCGGACAACCTCTCCGACCGTCAGGTCCTGGCCGGCCAGCTCCTTCACGATGGCCAGGGCGCCTTCTATCGCGTCCGGTACGGCATTCCCCTGGACACTGCACCCGGGTGGCGGGCATCGTCGCGTAGCGCTCCCGAGACTCCTCGCGCTGCTCCGGGTCGGGTTCGGAGGTCGGCCAGGCGGGGGAGGCATAGATCTTCTGCAGGCCGTACATCTCGGCCGGGGCGCATCCCTTGGAATGCCGCGTGCCATAGATCCAACCGGTGAAACCCCACATTGTGTAAGCGTTCACAGCCAGCTGGTAGACCTGGCTCATGGCCAGCGGGCGCTTCTTCTTGCGGACCTTCTTGACATAGCAGCCGCGGCGAGAAGTGGCCGGCGGGATGGGAGTCTCGGGCCGGAGCCGGTATCGCTGCACGGCATCGATCATCAACAGGCCGAAGACCATCAGGATGTCATTGACGTAGGTCCGGGCCCGTTCCTTGTGCCGCACCTTCTGGTTGAGCGCGTTCTTCCAAGCGATGTACTCCGGGGCTTCGATCGCATTGACACGGTGCTCGCCCCACTGCTCGTTGATCTGAGCTGTGAGAATGGGCCGGTACCATTTGACGGACCCGTGGCGGAGGTCCTGGTGTGGCAGCCAAATTACCAGGCTGTACGTGTGCATCGGCACGTTGTCGCAGCTCTTGGCCACACGCGTGCCGTGGCGGACCTCGTACTCACGGTCCGTACCGTAGCTGTAGGTGGTCTCCTCGTCGTCGAAGCCGCTCTTGCTTTTGTATTTCTTCTTGCCGTTCTTCAGGTACTCGCCGGACCACCTCTTGACCCGGCACTTGTTCCCGCGCCATTCGACGTACGGCACGCCGCCCCCAATTGGCTGGGTGGTGGTCTGTGTGGTGCTCCCGCCGCCGGGTCAGGGTTTCCTGCTGCGGCTGCTGGCCACGTGCGCCTGCTGCAGCCGTAGCCTGCCCGTTTGGTATGCCGAGTCCGATAGGCGGGAAGCTCAGTCGTGCCCACGATATTCCGCAAGGAGGCGGGTGCACCACCGATGCGCTCGCCTCCCAGTGGATGTGCAGCGGCATGGTGTGTCCAACGCGCGGCGTTTCTCTACGGGTTGGGTGCTGTCCGAGCCAGGCACGAAACTCGGCCGGGGTACCTGAGCCGGACCTTGCTGGCGCGGGCGGCGGCCTGCCGGTGCTGCCCGCGGCGGGACGATCCACGCCTACAATGATCCGCTCATGATTCCGCCCCGGCTTTGGGCGCGTAGTAGTTCGTCGGCAAGCCTCCGCAGCATGCAACTCGCCGTCTTTGGCAGGGAATTGCGGGAGCTAGGCATCATATGGCGGAGGAACCCGGCGGATGGGCCCGGGGTGGCCCTGGTATTCGACCACTCGGCATTGCCCTGGACGACGCCACCCTCGCCAGGCCCTGGCTCCGCCTGACGCTCGCCGAGGACGGCGCTCCTGGGCGACCATCCGACTCAGGTGCAGACCAGGGCGGCGACCAGGTCGTACAGCTCGGCTAGGGGCGAGATGGACGTACTGCTCCACTCTGGGCGCCACGAGCTGAGCGGTGGCCTCCGGAGCGATGACGCAGACCAGGGCGTCCCCGGGGAGTGGCAGGTCGGATAGTGTGCATACTCGCGCTTGAGGCGGCCGCTGACGCCGGGGGCGGCGGTCTTGACTGTTCAGGTGCCGGTGCCCTTGCGGCGGTCAACGTGCTTGGGCTGGTCCCGCTGCCCAGGACAGCATCAGCGCGAAAGCCCGATGCGCAGGCTCGCTCTCCCCTGATGGGGCCGCTGCTCGTCGGCTTCATCCTGCTGGTGACCTGCGGTGGCCGGCTCCGGCAGCATCCTCGACGCCGGCTTGGTGGAGGCGGATCGCTTCGACGCACCACGGCGGGACACGCAGACGCGGCAGCAGGTGGGGCCGGAACCAGGCGAGCATGATGCCTTCGGTGACCTGGATGCGGGCGGCGTCTCCGTTCCAGGAGGCGGTGAAGACTTCGATGTCCGCCCGGCCGTTGCCCTGTTGCACCGTGGCCAGGGGGCGCAGGTCGGGCAGGACGAGGCCGGCTTCTTCGTGGAGTTCGCGGGTGATGGCCTTGTGCGGGGTCTCGTCGGCCTCCAGTTGGCCGCCGAGGAAGCTCCAGTGGCCGGGCCAGCAGATGCCGTCGATGTTGTCCCGCAGGTGCAGCAGGTAGGCGCCGTCGCTGTTGCGGATCGCTGCCGCCACACCCATGGACACTCCTTGGCTCGCCGGTGTGTCCACGGTACGCGCCTGGGGCGTGGGTGGCCCGGGAATGCGGCCGCCCACGCTCCGGGTGTCGCGGGGTTATGCGGTGGCGGTGGCGTGCTCGCGTCCGCGCCGGGTACGGCGGTGCAGGACCTCTGCCAGGGTGGTGCGCCAGCCGTCGGGGTCGATGTAGATCATGGCGATGAGTGCGGCGAGGACGGCGCCGCCGAGGTCGTTCATCACGCCCGTCCAGGAGTGCTCCGGGCAGTCACAGATGGTGAGCCCTTTGAGGCCGTGCAGCTGGTGCATGGCCTCGCCGCCTTCTTCGCCGACCTTGCCGACCTGGAGGGCCTTGAGCTCCTCGGCGGGCAGGTCGCTGCCTGCCTGCCGGCACACGGCCGCCAGGCGTTCGATGGTGTCGAGGTCGAGAATGCCCGGGAGCTGGTGCGAGGTCATGATGCTCCTTCTTCTGCGGGAAGGGCGGGCGACCGTCCGGTGCCCGGCGCTCTAGTGGGGGATGCGGACCGCGGGGCGGCCGAGCTGGTGTACGCGCCATCCGGCGGCCGTCCAATGGTGGGGGTCGAGGGTGGTGCGCAGGTCGATGATCAGGGGGTTGGTGGGCAGGTCGCGTAGGGCGGCCGGGTCGGCGTCGCGGTAGTGGGGCCATTCGGTGGCCAGGATGACGGCGTCGGCGCCCTTGACGGAGGCGGCGAGATCGTTGGCGTACTCCAGCTCGGGGTGGCGGGCCAGGGCGGTGGGGACGGCGTGCGGGTCGTGCACGGTGATGCGGGCGCCGCGGTCCTGGAGCAGCCGGGCGACGGCCAGGGCGGGGGATTCGCGGACGTCGTTGGTGCCGGGCTTGAAGGCGGCGCCCCATACGGTGATGGAGCGGCCGGCCAGGGATCCGTCGAGGACTTGGGTGACCAGGGCGAGGGCGGCGGCGGGACGGCGTTCGTTGATGATCTCTGCGGCGCGCAGCAGGTCGGCGGCGGTGTCGGCGCCGAGCTGGCGGGCCGCCGCGGTGAAGGCGCGGATGTCCTTGGGCAGGCAGCCGCCGCCGTAGCCGATGCCGGGGCGCATGCCGCCGGTGCCGATGCGCGGGTCCATGCCGATGGTGGCGGCGACGGTGGCCACGTCCGCGCCGGAGGCGGCGCACATGTCGGCGACGGCGTTGATGAAGGAGATCTTCAGGCCGAGGAAGGTGTTGGCCGCCCCTTTGATCATTTCGGCGGTGGGCGGGTCGCACACCACCAGCGGGGCGTCGATGGGTGCGTAGAGTTCGCGGATGACGTCCTCGGCGCGGTGGGAGGGGACGCCGGCGACGATCCGGTCGGGGCGCAGGGTGTCGGCGACTGCGTGGCCTTCGCGCAGGAACTCCGGGTTCCACACCACCTCGACGTCGCGGCCGGCGGGCGCGTGCCGCGCCAGGAGGCTGGCGAGCTTGGCGGTGGTGCCGGGGGTGACGGTCGACTTGCCGATGATGATCGTGGGCCGGGTCAGGTGCGGGGCCAGGGCCCGGGCGGCGCCGAAGACCTGGCCCATGTCGTAGCCGCGGCCGTCCGCGTCGATCGGCGTGCCGACGGCGAGGAAGTGCACGTCGGCGGCCTCCGCTGCCTCGGCGAGGCTGGTGGTGAAGCGCAGCCTTCCGCTGGCGGTGTGCCGCGCGAGCAGTTCGGGCAGTTCCGCCTCGTAGATGGGGGCTTCGCCCCGGTTGAGGGTGTCGATCTTTGCCTGGTCGGTGTCCACGCCGATCACTTCGTGGCCGATCTCTGCCATGCCGGCGGCGTGCGGGATGCCCAGGTGGCCGCAGCCGATGACGGATACGCGCATGGTTCGGTGTGCTCCTTCGGGGAGGGAGACCGTCCGGATGGAGGGCCGGGCCGGCCAAGGGAGGCTCGCACGCTAGCGGCGTTGGCCGGCCGGGCGGACATCTGGCAGGTCGTGCGGTTGACGCGGTGTCAGGCGGCTACTTTCTCCAGCAGGTGCCGGGCGAGGGCGGGCAGCGCCTCACTCGCCGGGGCGTTGCACACCAGATCGCCGTCCTGCGGCCCCTCCAGCGGGTAGGGGTGGAAGACGCCGCCGTTCCAGAAGCCCTCGGGATCGCAGTGGATGACCTGCATGCCGCGCTCCCGGGCGCGGGCGGCGACCTGGCGGCGGTCCGCGTGCAGCCCGACCACCAGCAGCGCGCGGGCGCCTTGGCCCCATTCCACGTCGGGGACCGTCTGGTCGTAGCGGCGTACGAAGCACTCGCGCAGTCCGGCGCGGGCTGCCAGCACGTCGAAGTTGTTGGTGATGACGGGCCCGGTCAGGTATCCGGCGTCGTGCAGGTCTTTGAGCGCGGTCAGGGCGGGGGTGGGCCGGGCCTGGAAGCAGGCCCGGTACATCTCCACGCACTCCTCGGCCTTCTCCTCCGGCGCGGTGAGGAACTCGGCCAGCAGCGGATCATCCTGGGGGCGCAGGACGAAGCCGTGGACGCCGGGGGCGTCGTCCTCCCGGGTGGTGACCCGGTAGATCTCATGCAGCCGGTGAAGCGCGGGGATGCCGGCCTCCCAGCTCGTACCGCCGCCGACCTCGGCCTGGAAGGGCAGGTGGTCGGCGATCGGCGCGAGGTCCGGGATGCGCCGGAAGACGCCCGGGGCTGCTTTCTGGCGGATGCCACCGGCGAGCACCTCCCACGGACGGCGGCGGCTCGCCGGGGGCGGGACGTAGCCGGATGAGGTGATCTGGACGTCCAGACAGGCGTATCCGCGTGGCAGCGTACGACCGGCGCGGAGGTCTTCGGGATGCGGGGCGGAGTGCAGGGCCGGGGTGACGCGCAGGTCCCCGCGTACCCACCCGCCGCCCTCGGGCTTCCAGTCGCCCGCGCGCAGGGCGGCGCGGACCGTTTCCCAGTGTGCGCCGATTTCGTCGGCCGGGGCGGCGGCGTGGTGGTACAGGTACAGCTGCCGCAGCGCCAGGGCCGGCGCACCGGTGGTGGTGGCGAGCCCGTACCGGTAGCGGTAGTGCACGATGCGGCGCCGCGCATCGCCGGGCTGCCAGCCGGACTGCGCGGCCGTGGCCTGCTCCTGGGTGCGCCGCCAGATGCCTTCCTCGATGTCCCGGGGCCGGTCGGCACCGCGAGTGCCGAAGAAGGCGTGCCAGTCGCGTTCCTGCTGCGGGGTGAGCTGATCGACCACGATGAAGGGCAGTTCCATGGGGACCTCTCGCTGTGAGACGTACTGCTGTCCTCGGGGCCGCGGCTCCCGGGCGTCCTCACCACGGCACCACAGCCACTCGGGCGCGCGAAGGCGGTGAAGCGCGGCGGACGGCGGCTGGCACGGCGGCGCAGCCCCGGCGTACGGACCGGCGAAACACCGGCGCGTTCAACGGTGTTGTTTCTGCCGGGCGCAGCGCGCCGTACGCTCGGAGGGTTCGGTGGGAAAGCGGCGGGAGGGCCCAGGATGGGACAGGCCGGGAAGCGGGTGCCCAACACGCTCTTGAGCCACTTCATGGAACGGGCCCAGCTCTCCAACGCCCAGCTCGCACACGCGGTGACCGCGGGCGCGCGGGCCGCAGGACACCGGGACATCAACCCTGACGAGAGCCGGGTACGCCGCTGGCGCGGCGGGGAATGCCCGCGCCAGCCCGTGCCGCAGATCATCGCCCAGGTGCTCGGCGCCCGGCTGGCTCTGCCCCTCACACCGGCGGACGTGGGCCTGCCGGGACCGCTCCAGCCGACCGGCCACGGCGCCGACCTGCCGTGGCAGCACGCCGCCACCATCGCCGCCATCGCTCACCTGACCCGGAGTGACCTGATGCTGCCGCACACCCGCACCAGTGACGACGCCGCACAGATCCAGGCCGCCGACGCCCTCCTGGAGCCGCTGCGGCGCTGGCCGTCCGCCAAACCCGCCGCCCTGCCGAGCCCGGCGCCCGCCGGGAGGCTGGGCACCGCTCAGGTCGAATCGATCGAGGCGCTGACCGCCGCCTTCCGGGACGCGGACAACCGGCACGGCGGTGTGCTCTCCCGCCGGGCGGTCGTGGCCCAGATGAGCGAGATCAACGACGTACTCGCCACCGCCTCCTACACCGAGGCCACCGGGCGCCGCCTCTTTTGCGCCGTCGCCGACCTGGGCAGCGTGGCCGGGTGGATGTCCTTCGACGCCGGAGCGCACGTCAGCGCGCAACGGCTCTTCATCGCCGCGCTGCATGCCGCCAGCGAGGGCGGCGACCGGCAGCTGGGCGCGCACATCCTCCAGTGCATGGCCCGCCAGATGTCCCACCTGGGGCACGTCGAGGACGCCCTCGAACTCGTCGCCCTCGCCCAGTACGGGGCGCGCCGGCACGCCGGCCCCGGCACCCGCGCGATCCTCGCCGCGCTCCACTCCCGCTTCAGCGCCCTGTGCGGCGACGTGGAGGAGAGCCAGCGGGCGGCCGGGGAGGCCGAGGACGCCTTCACCCGCATCCGCCCGGACGACGAGCCGCCGCACACCGCATTCTTCGACGAGGCGGAACTGTCGGCCACCCTCGGTGTCGCCCACCAGATCGCCGCCAAGCACGCCTCCGGCCACCGTCGCACCCACCGGGCCGAGCAGTCCCTCGCTCTGCTGGCCAACGCCCTGCGGCTACGGCCCGCCGGCCGCGTACGGTCTCGCGCGTTCGACCACATCGGCCTTGCCCGTACGCACCTGGCGGTTGGCGAACTGGCCGGGGCCTGCCAGGAGACGACCATCGCGCTCACCATCGCCGAGGGCCTGCACAGTACCCGCATCACCGACCGGCTCAGCGAACTCCACGAGGAGACCGAGCCATATGCGGGCAGCAGCGACATCAGCGCTTTGCGTGAGCGTCTGGAGGACGTGGTCGCCACCGGGCGCTGAAGGGGGTGTTCTCGCCTGCGCGCTGCCCCTGGTTACGGGGGCGATGTTCGGGTCCTCGCCGGTGACGGAGACGTTGCGCGCGCGGGTGGACGGGCTGCTGGTGAGTCGTCAGCGGGACGGTTGTTGAGGTCGGGGCCTTGACCGCGGGTCAGGACAGGGTTCCGAGGGCCGGTCGCTCGCTGCCGTAGGCCGCGGCCATGGGAGAGCTGCCGTCGGTGACGAATGTTTTGATGCCCGCCAGGTAGGCGTCACGGTCGATCAGCCCGTCGCTGTCGCTGTCGAGGGCGTCGAAGGCCGCGGCGACGCCGGTTCCAGCGTTCCCCGCGGCGGTACGCAGGCGGATGAACTCGTCGCGGTCCAGACGCCCGTCGGCGTCGCTGTCGGCGATGTCGAACAGGGAGCCCAGCGCGGGCCGGCAGGAGCGCTCGAACGCCTCATGTCCCACCCAGGTGCGGTACTCCTCGAAGGTCACGCGGCCGTCCTGGTCGGCGTCCATGTCCGCGAAGACCGCCTCGTGGGCGGCCCGCGCGGCGGTGACGACCGGATGATGGGCGTCGCGTTCCAGGGCCGACGCCACGCGGTCGACCCGGGCGAGGTATTCCGCATGGGTAATGGCGCCGTCACCGTCCACGTCCAGCATGGCGAAGATACGGTGCTGCGGTGAGTCGGACAGGGGATGGGACACGGCGCTTCCTCCCAGCTGATTCCATGGGCACTCAGCCGTCAAGATACCCACGGAAAGCATAGAAAACGCACATTCCGCTAGTGTCGGGCAAGAAGGCTCACCGGGAATCGGAACGGTGTACTCGTGGGGAAAACAGGCGCGAGGCTGCCGGACTCCCGAGGAGGATTGGTCGACCGCTTCGCAGGAGGAGCACGTGTCACCGGGCCGGTGGCGCGTCGGCAGCGGGCGGGGGCGGCGCGGGCCCAGTGGGTGCCGTATCGGGCAGGTAGCCGCGCCGGCGGAGTTCTTCCACCAGGTGCTGGCTCAGCTTGCGAAGGTCGGCCGTGGTCAAGGTGTCCGTGGCGGCGATGTCGGCGGCTTGGACCGCCTCCTCGATGTCCCTTCGAAATACCTGCGGGTCGGCCGAGCGGGGCGGGCCGCACTCAGGTGAGCTCGTCACCACGGAAGGCTCACCGGTGCCGGCGAGAACGTTCCGGCAGGAGCCGGGGCTCCACCCCAGCACGGGCTCGATTCTTCCGTACGTGGTGTCCCGGACGGGCCTGGCTGCCTCGACCTTGTTGTAGGTATTGCTCGGGGCGGCACGGACGCGGGGCCCGGCTGACGGGTACGGGTCAGCTTTGGCCCTGCGGCGGCTGCTCAGCGCTGCTACGTCGTCGCCGAGCAGCCGTGCCCCCACCCCGCGCCGCAGCGACCTCCCCATGGGTTGGCGGGGGGCAGGCGGGCTGGCCGCCACCTCCAGGCGGCCAGCCCGTCACGGGAGCCTGTCCCGGCTGTTGCACATCACTTCCGATGGCCACCGGGACGGTCGATGTCGCTACCCCTCAGATCCCGTCCCGGAGTTGCTGTGGTCCGGTGCGGCAAGGAACGAGGAAGGATCGCTCCCGCGGGGTCAGCGGTGGCTCGGTAAGGAGTGGACGGCGCGAACCGACCAGGGTGGCCAGCAACGCCTTCGGGGCGAGGAGGCGGGTGGGGGAGTGAGCGAGGGTGAGAACACCGAAGAAGGCTTCGGCGGTGGCGGGATCGCCGGCCGCGGCCCGCATGAGCCGCGCCGCGCCATGCTGGGCGAGTCGGTCGGTGGCCGCGTGGCGGGCGTCGGCGCCATTGAGGAGCAGACGGTCCTGGCCGGTCGCCACCGACCAGGCCACGGTTACGGGGCGAGCGATGGCGCGCTGGGCTCGGCGGGTTGTCCGCGGGCGCAGGCCGTGCCGGGTGAGGAGGCGGTCCAGGGCCATGGCGCCGAGGGCGGCGACCGTCATGCCTTGTGCGTAAATGGGGTTGAAGGCGGCGGAGGCGTCTCCCAGGACTAGAAGCCCGTCGGGCCAGTGCTTCAGGTCCTCGTAGAAGCGGCGCCGGTTGGCGGTACTGCGGCTGGTGTGGGCGGGGCCCAGCGGTTCCGCGTCGGCGATGAGGTCTCCGATGATCCGGTGGCGGAGCCCCCGCGCGAAGGCGGTGAAGTCGTCCTGTGCGGCGGGGGGTTCTCCGCCGGGGTGCCGGCGAGCGTGACCAGCCATCGCCCGCCCTCGATCGGCAGGAGCGCACCGGCCTGGCCGTAGGGGTGTTTCCCGGGCGCCGCGGCGATGTTGACGACGGGGAAGTCCGCCGCTCCGTCGGGGGCCCGGAAGATGCGGGTGACGTACGTCAGGCCGGAGTCGACGGTTACTTCCCGTACGGCAGGGAGGCCGAGCACCTTCAGCCAGTGGGGCATTCGGGAGCCGCGCCCGGTGGCGTCCACCACGAGGTCGGCCGTGATCTCGGACAGGTGGCCGGTGCGCTCGTCGCGCAGCCGTACACCGCGGATGTGATCAGCGCTGCCCAGCACGTCGGTCGCTGCGACGCCGGTACGGATGGTGATTTTCGGGTGGTGCCGTAGTCGTTCCCGTATCCCCCAGTCCAGTAGGTCCCGGCTGCAGCCGATCACGTACTGCGTCTCCGGCCACCGGCGCAGCCAGCCCTGCGGGGTGAGGGAGAGCAGCTGGTTGGGCATGCCCTTGCGGTGGGCGCCTGCGTCGAGAAGGCGGCGCAGCGTTCCGGGGACCAATGCCTCGATGCCCCGGGCTCCGGTGGACGGCAGGACGTGGGTGTGCTGTGCCTGCGGGAGCCCTTTTCGGGCGCGGGGGGTCCGGGGAAGGGCGTCTCGCTCGATGACGATCACCTGGCCCAGGTGCCGCGCCAGTGCCGCCGCGGCCAGCATGCCGGCCATGCCGCAGCCCAGTACTACGGCCTGCGTGGGCGGGGATGCCTCTGCTCGCTTCTGCCCGTCTGTGCGTGTCACGTCGTCCGGGCTCCTTCCGAGTACGGGGCGGTGCCCGTGGCCGGCTGCACGCTGTCGACGACGGGAGAGTGGACGAAGGCGAGGGCGGCGAAGTGCCGGCCCAGCGAGGGCAAAGTGGTCGGCAGGTGAGCGGCCATGAGGTCGTGGTAGTCATCGGTGCCGATCCGGTGGGGAATGTGCCGGATCTCCAGTGCGGCGGTCGCCTTCGCTGGTTTCGCACGTGCCAGTGGGTAGGGGCGGGGGATGGCGGCGGTCGCCTTCTGGTCGGTCACGGACATCTCGTCCACGATCGGCGGGCGGTGGATTTTGCGCAGGGGGTCCATCCCGTGGTGGCGGGTCTTGCGTTCCTCGGCCAGTCGTCGTGTCCAGGCAGCAAGATAGTGCCCTCCCGCGTCGGGGGCGGGCGCATCGACGACGGGCGCGGCCAGGGCGAGGATGGCGGCGGCCGCGGCGGCGCTTTCCGGCTTGGCTCCGGGGGCGCTTACTCCGCCGCTGGAGTGCTTGGTGCGGCTTTCGTGCCGGGTTTCGCGCGCCGCGGCGAGTGCGTGCGCAAGTGCGTCGGGCAGGTCGCCGAGCTCGTCGTCGTGGATGACCAGCCGGGCTGCGGCAGCGACGAACCGTACGGTGGCGAACCAGTCGGCGCCCGATACCGGCTTGCCCGCTACCCGTGCGGCCTGTCCGTCGGCGATGGCGAGCACGCGTTGCTGGAAGGCGGCCAGGGCCTCGGGAGCCGGCTGGGTGGGGATGTCGGTGAGGCGCTGGCGGCATACCTGCGCTTCGCGGGGGCGCTGGGGATGAAAGGTGCGGTTGCCGCATTCCTTCGCATCCAGTCCTTTGGGGTGGCGGCGGAGCAGGACCGCCGGTTTGGTTGTTGTGCCGCGGCGCAGCGCGATTGAGCACGCGGGACAGGTGTCGATCAACACGCAGCGGTGGGTGGGCAGACCGCGGCGATGCCCAGACGCCACCACAGGGGCCATGCGTCGCTGTGGGCCAGGCACCGGGGGCAGGCGCGGCTTGCACCGAGGAGCAGCCACTGGCGGCCAAGCGCGGTCTGCGACCGCGCTTCGTTTCTCGCGTCGAGGTGGGGCAGGTCCAGGGCGGTTCCGTCGTACCGGTCCAGTTGCATGTGCTGCAGGGCGCGGGCGGGCAACCCGGTGGTCTGCTGCAGGGCGTGCAGGCTGGCGGGGGCCAGGGTGATGCCGAAGAATACCGGCCGTTCGTCGTTGCCGGCGTACTGAAGCCCCAGGGCTCGGGCGGCCAGGCCGGGCGAGATGTCCAGTGTGCTGGCGGTCCGGTCCAGCCTCTATTCGGACAGGGCCCACTTCCCCCTATGGCACCTCCGGCACTTGCCAAAGGTGAGCGAACTTCGGTGGTGCGCTGCACTTTAGATCGATTTTTGGCCACTCCTTGCATCGACTCGTCGGGACGCTGACACGGGCCAGACTGTAATGGGGGGCGCGAGTTGGTCGGCTTTGCGCGTACAAGCCTTTCTGTGCGATGTCCGAGGTAGACGCCATGCGGTGCCTCTGATTCCGCACCTGGCCCCGCCAGTCGGCCAGCTGCTGCCGACATCACCGGGGATGACGCCCGGCGTCGCGGAACAGCGAAAAACAGTCACCTGAACGACTGATCGACATTCCTTGTGACATGTACAGCTTCATTGCTATCGTCCATCCCCGTTCCCCCACAAAATGCAACTGCCGTGTACAAACGCAGAGTTAGGGTCACCGCACCCCGACTCTTGCTCTGTACGCGTGGCCCGCCATCGGGCCCTTGGATCGGAGTGACGTGTCGCCTGTTGCCCTCTCAGCCGCCAAACGCGGCCGAACTGCTCTGCTGTCTGCAGCGATCGCCGCGGTGGCTCTCTTCGGATCCGCCTGTTCCGAGGCGTCTGTTCCGGCCCATGAAAGCTCCGCGAAGCCGAGAACTGAAGTTAGAGATGCATTTGCGCGGGTGCAGGCACGGCTCAACGAGGGGTGTGGGCAATCCCCTGAGACATGCAGGGAGTACCTGGAAAGCGCGATGGAGAACCTTGACTTCCTGCTGCGGGCAATGCGTGAAGACCCTAAAGGGGTTGACCATTTTGCCGCTCCCGTGAAATGGATAAAGGAAACACAGGGAAAGGTTCCCGACCAATCTAGCGGGGAGATCATAAAGCACGAAGCAGAGATAGTGCAGACGTTGAAGCGTGTCAATGACTGGATGCAGCATCATCCGGAGGATTACAGATGAAGATCGGGAAGTTGATTCATAATGCGGCTCGGCCAGCTGGCGTCGTCGCTTTGTCAGTCGCCATTCTGGCGGGAGTCGAGGCGCCGGCGCACGCCTTGGGGTGCACCTACCGCATGATCTGCCTGTACGACAGGTCAAATTATGAAGGTGGCAGTTTCGTCACCCCGAAAGATTACCCCGACTACACACCCTATCAATTCACCGACGGTGAGCCGCTGAACGACAATACGGCGTCGCTCAAGAACCTCGATGAAAACTATCGATGGCGCGGCTTCCAGCACAAGAATTACGGTGGCTGGGCCTTTCACGTGAAACGGATGAAGGAGTGCGGGGAGGGCTGCATTAAGTACTCCCAGTGGCCGTCGCTTCCCGACACCGGCCCCAACCCCCCCAAGAATGCCATTAGTTCACACAACTGGTACAAGCCCTGACTGTAGCCCCCGTAAGGAGAAAGTGAGGTAACACGGTGAAGAAGTACACAAAGCTAGGCTTGGCCGTCAGCGTGGCCGGGGCCTCCGCCCTCGCGCTTGCTGGCTACTCGAGTGCGGACTCGGCGCATCGAGCGCTTCCCGACGCCAGCATTGCCCAGCGCGTCGACGTGACTAGCGTCAACTATCCGCTTGAGTCCTACAGGCTTGACGCCGATCAGGAAAAGAAGATCGTCCAGGCCATCGATGAATTAACCGTCAGATGCATGAAGGACTTCGGGATCACCTATAAGCCTGTTCCCAGTACCGGTGATGGAGGCTTGGAGTCATCTCACAAACACCTCTATGGAGTGACGGACGAGGAGGAGGCGCGAAAGTACGGCTACGGTAATCCGGACCTCGGGAAAGAGATAGAAAAGCAGTCGACAGGGGAAACCAGCGAGGAACTCGCCGTACGAATCGGGGAGGTGAGCACATATAACGGTAAGGCAGTGCCCGAAAACGGCTGCCAAGGCCAAGCCAGTAAGCAGGTGTTCAGAGAGCAATCGCCAGAGCAGAGCGAGGCGTTCACCGACGAGCTGATCCTCCAGGCAAGCGCGCAAACACAGAGAGACCCCAGGGTTCGTGAGGTATTTCAGAAGTGGAATGCCTGTATGAAGAAGAAGGGGTTCACATACAGTACACCGCTTGAGGCGCTCGATGACAGCGAGTTTGCGTCACCTTCCGCCACAAAGCATGAAAAGAATGTGGCAGTGGCGGATGCGCAGTGCAAGAAGAAGAACAACGTAACGGGTGTGTGGTCATCGGTTGAGATGGCCTACCAGAACCAGGCCATCGGCGATAACTCAGCCCGCCTGGCGAGCGTACGAGCGAGCCTCCAGAAGAATCTCCAATCTGCGGCTCGCATCAACAAATAGAAACTTCGCATTGCGGCCTTCCGTGCCACGCAGTGCCAACACCCGATCTGTGTGAACCGGGTGATCAGAACGGCCCCTCTGTTTATGCATGGCAGCCCTTCAGAGGGTAGTAGAGTTCCTGACCCCTGCCCGAAGCGGCACCTGGATAGGCCCACTAGCGCTCTTCGCAACTGATCATCGAAAAGCATTGCCACGACCCCTCTGAACGGCAGGAAAGCGCCTCAGGGGGGTCGTGACGCGCATAAGTGCATCGTGTTTTGCGCGCCTCATTCACAAGCAGTTTCATATGCCCAAAAATAAAGGCAGAGCTTTGAAACGTGGCAGGTTAAGGCGCGCCTATTTGCCAATGACTTTCGCTGGCCGTTGGGGTCACTACCGGTCAGGCCGCTGCGACTGGAACCCCTGTGGCGCCCAAGGGCTGGGCCGATGGCTGGAGTGAGGCCGCAACACCCGAGGCAGACGAGCCTCCCGGACTCCTTTCCATAAAACGCGGGGCTCACGTCCCCCCCCCGCAGGTTGACTGCGGTCAACGTGTCCACGTATAAGCCAACTACCTGAGGAACGCTTTGACACGGCATCACCACATGCCGAGACGTCTGCGCACACCGCTGCTCATCACTACGGCCATACTGGTCGCGAGCGGCCCTCTGATGTCGCAGGCACTCGCTGCAGAAACCCCTACCCCAACCGATCCCGTTCATGGTGCGGCTGCGCCCGCCAAACCGAAGCCGTCGAGTGACCCCGGCCCGGCTCGGGTGGCGAATCCGGATACCAACCTCGGCAAGGACTGGAAGAAGAGCCAGGACCGGGCCGTGACCGGTGCGGCCGACGCGAAGGCTTACCGGATTCTCGTCGCTGATGAGGCGAAGGCGTACGACTGGAAGACGGTCGCAGCCCTTTCAGAGCCCGGCATGCCCGCCGATTCATGGATCGGCAACCAGTGCGTCATGGACCGCGACCACGTCGCCGCCGTGTACGCGCCCCGCGCGTTCACCAACAAGCCCGACCTGATGCAGGGCGGCGCGTTCACGGCGATCGTGAACACGAAGACGGGCGATGTGACGAAGCTGCCCTTCACCGGCACCCTCGCCTACTTCGACCCCACCTGCAACACCACCACGCACACTGCCGCCTTCACCCAGTACCGCGACATGAACGACGCGTCGAAAGTGAAGACGCAGGTGATCACCGTGGACACGGCCGGCAAATCGGTTGCCACGACGGGGGAGCTGCAAGGACAGGTGTCCTCGGCGGCCCCGGTCAAGGACGGCGTGGTCGCCGGCCTCGGCCGCGATCTCGTCCATATCGATGGCAAGGGCAAGACCCGCCGGCTCGCCACAGGCGACAGCATCCCCTTCGACATCCGCCCCATGACGGGGGACCGCATTGGCTTCGTGGACCGCAAGGACACCAAGACGGCCCAGGCGAAGGTGTATGACGGCCACGGCAAGCCGCGCACGATCGCCACCGGACGCCTCGGTGACCTCGACCTCGTACCCGGCGAACAGGGGCGCGCGTTTCTTACTGGTAAGACCAAGGACGCGAAGACGCAGGGGAGCGGCGTCACCAGAATCGATGCGCCGGCCGACACCGACGTCTCCTCCCATGGCCGCCTCGCCGTTGATCCCGTCCTCACCCCCGGAATCCGCGCCGGCCTGACCCGTATCCAGGGGGCCGGGAAAGGCTTCGACAAGGCCGACGAGCCCGAAGCGGGCGTGCGTGACCGCTCCGGGCAGGCCCCCAGCACCGCGGGTGACGCGGCTCCGCTCACGGTCACATCGACCGCCACGACGACGGGCAATAAGGTCCAGCAACGGGTCGTCGCCACGCAGCCGCGCACCGGTAACGTCCTCTCACCCGCTCTGACGGGCGCTTCCGCACCACGGGTGATGACGCGTACCGCAGCCGCCGTCTCCCACGATCCCCGGGACACCGACCGCTGGTGCTCCGTCTCCCGCAACGACATGAGCGCTCAGGCGCTGCAGCCGACGCCCAATCAGGTCGAGTGGGCGGTGGACATGGCCGTCCGCGGTGAACTGCGCAGCAAGTGGATCCGCCAGGGCGACTACCGCAGCCAGGCCGGCCTCGGCACGATCGACCCGCAAGGGCTGTTTCCCCTGCCGAAGCTGAAGGGCGGCGGCCGCATCCCCGCCAACGTTCTTCTCGGCATCCTGGCCCAGGAGTCCAACCTGTGGCAGGCCGAGAACGGTGCGGTACCCGGCCAGATGGGCAACCCGCTGGCCGCCACAGATGGCTACTACGGCCACAATCCCAAGGACACCCTGCTGGGCTACTGGCGCATCAACTGGAAGAAGTCCGACTGCGGTTACGGCGTCGGACAGGTCACCGACGGCATGCGCCTGGCGGGACACGAGAAGATAGACGAAAAGACAGGCCAGAAGACCGAGACGAGCCTCGACCCTAAGCTGCAAAAGCTCATCGCGATCGACTACGCCAGCAACATCGCTGCCTCCATGAAAATCCTCGCCGACAAGTGGAACGAGGTCCACGAGGACGGCCAGAAGATCACGGTCAACAACGACGACCCTTCCCGGGTGGAGAACTGGTTCACCGCCGCCTGGAACTACAACCTCGGCTTCAACCCCAAGTCGGCCGCCGCCAGCAACGGTGGCAACTGGGGCCTTGGCTGGTACAACAACCCGGCGAACCCCTTGTACAAGAAGGGCGCCTGGGACCACCCGTTCATGGACGTCAGCATCAACAAGAACAACATCCGTGACGCGGCCCACCCGCAGTACTGGCCCTACGAAGAAAAGGTGATGGGCTGGGCCGCCTGGTCCATCGACACCGGCTTCTCCTACGGCACGGACGGCCGCCAGGACTGGGTGGGCGATTCCGGGTTCTCTTCCGCCGGCTTCCGCCCCGCCTGGTGGAACAACGACGCTGCCCGCTCCCAAGTCAGCCCGCTGCTGGACACCTTCTGCAACGAGAAGAACGGCTGCAGCACCGAAACCCCGGTCGACTGCCCGGACGAGGCCTGCTACCGGAAGTTCTGGTGGAATCAGGAGAACGCGGTCTGGAAGGTCTTGTGCGAGCAGTCATGCGGGCATGAGAGCATCAAGTACGAGACCCTGCGTTCCGAGCCCGGGCGCGGCTATCGGTTGCAGAATGGTGAGCCGGTATGTGACACCGCACCGAAGGGCTCCGAGGTTGTCACGTCTATCCCCAACGGCACTCAGACCTGGTCGAAATGTGGATCGGCCTCGTCGAAGGGAAGTTTCGAGTTCACTTTCTATCCGGACTGGGACGGTAACTACGAGGCGAAAGCTGATCTGCATTCGATCGGAGGCGGCGACGGCGGTCACTTCTGGTACAGCCACACCCGTAACGAGGACAACCTTGGCGGCGACGGCAATCGGATGACGATCAAGGGCCAGTGGACACTCGGGCACAAGCTCGACTGGGCACGTGTGCTGGTGCATCTGCCCGACACCGGCGCCCATACCCGACAGGCCGCCTACGTCGTGCAAAATGCGGACACTAAGAGCAATAGGCGCCTGGTTCCGCAGCGCGCCGACCGGTGGGTCAGCCTCGGCGTGTTCCACTTCACGGGGACACCGCAGGTGGAGCTGTCGAACGTGACGAAGGACGGGACTGCGGACGAGGACATTGCCTGGGGCTCGGTCGCCTTCCAGCCCTTGCCCGGTAAGCCGAAGCACTCCATCGTCGCCATGGGCGACTCTTACTCCTCCGGAGAAGGAGCCTCCGAAGGCAACCGCGACTACTACCCGGAAAGCAACTACCGCGACAAGCAGAACGAGTCAACACGCAACGCCTGCCACCGGTCGAAGATGGCGTGGTCCCGGCAGGCTGCTGCGCCCGGCCTCGGTACGTCCATCGGAGCGCTGGACGACAGCCTCGACCCACGCATGGACTATCACCTCATCGCCTGCTCCGGAGCACGCACGTACAACGTGATGAATGTTCCCCAAAACGGCGAACTGGCGCAGGTGGAACAGGGGTACCTGGACCAGAACACAACGTTGGTCACGATGTCCATCGGAGGCAACGACACCCGCTTCACACACGTAATCCAAAAGTGTCTGATTTCTTTCGGCATCAAGACGAGCTGCGACGATGTGCCGTTCGAAGACGAGGACACGGACATCGGTGGCCGGGACAAGAAGTATCACGGCTGGCACTTCAGGCAGGCTCTGCCTGCACTGATCAAGGAGGTGGTGGCGCCGGATATAATGCGCTCCATCCAGGAGATCCACAAGAGGGCGGAGAACGCCAAAATTGTCCTCATGGGCTACCCGAAGCTGATCTCTGACAATGGTTCCTGTCTACGCCTAGGTGCGTTCGGCCTTTCGAAAGACTCGAATGCCTGGCTGGACAGCGTCGCGGGAGAACTTGCGGCCAACATGCAGAAGGTAGCCGACACCGCCAAAGCCGAGAACGATATCGACGTCCGATTTTCCAACCCGATCCCAGACTTCGAGGGAAAGGGAATCTGCGGCAACCCAGAGACCATTCACGGATTGGTCCTGCACACCGTGGACAGCGACAACCCGATCAAAGACTGGCCAATCCTGAGAGACTACGGATTGTCAGCCCAGTCATTCCACCCAAAGATCGCCGGTGCACGCCTATACGCAAACTCTTTGGAGCGCACCATGAAGGACTGGGTGCAGTGACCTCCAGGGTGTAAGCACTACCGTGAAGGGGCGGAAAGAATATTCTTTTCGCCCCTTCTGTCCTAGACGGACCGCCGCCCCGGCATCGCTGAGGCGGCGCGCTGACGCAAAGAAGGTGAATGACATACAGTCGTTGCTTAAAGGGGGATTCACCGCCCTCTTGGTCGCTGCTCTATTGCTAGGCTGCATTAGTCTTGCTCACCGGTACGGCATGGGAAGAAATGAGGAACAATTCCCGCTGATCCAGCAAGCCATATTGACTGGCATTGCGACTGTCTTCACGTTTATTGCCGCTCCTTTCCTGCTGTGGGCGGGAGCGCACTGCATGGCGGCCGGCAGCCCTGTAGGGCACTACGTGCTCAGCATGTCTGTGCTGTGGCTGCTAGCGGGCAGTGCCGCACTCATCGGCTTTGTGCAGGCGACTTACCCAACGCCAGGTGTGCTGATCTTCACGGGTACGGGCTACGTGTGCGCTGGTGCCCTGGCCGGATGGCTCGTCGGCCTCTAGCCGCATCGCGTGATGTTGAAAGGAGCATTCATTGACAGGCCACCCCAAGCGCCTGTGGCCCGCGTTCACAACGGGCTTGGCTTTACTGATCCTCACCTCCCTCGTGCGCGGCGTGTGTTGGGTGCTTGCCTCTGACCACATGCAAAGCGGGCATCACGACGGCGACAGCAACACGCCTGGCGAAGCCATAGGCGCCGATTTGCAGCACAAGGCCTGGAGCGTGTATCAGGGTACGGCAACAGCCGCCTTGGTCATCGTCGGTGTCACCGTTTTGTGGGCAGCCATCATAGTGTGGGTGAATCGCCGGGCCCGTCAGTAGTTTTCAATCGCCTGCGACGGCCCTTCACGCTCGATGATGGGGTCACCGCCGGTGCCGCTGCGATCGCTGCACCACTGACCGCGACCACCGCCTCCGTGCCATCCGGCGTCGGCTGGAACCAGACGGCGACGAGGGAAGCCCAGAAGCCGCCAGTACGTGATCTTGGGCAGATGGAAGCCTCGGAGGGTGCTGAAACGGTTCTCGTGCTCACTGCGGGCGTTGAGGTGCGCCGGGACTGTGGAGACGGCCGTGACGTGCGGGGTGTAGCAGTGCCGTCAAGCGGCTTTCCTGGTCCGCGGGGCACGCAGAGGGCCAGCGGTTCCCCGAATGGCTCTGCGGAAGGGCGCCGCCCTGCGCGGGGACGGGCTGGAGGCAGGCACGCTGGCGGTGCAGACCCGAACCGCACACCGGCACCGGGCCGCAGACCCAGGTGTGGCGCCTGGAGCCGCTGGCCCCGCGGGGAGAGGCCAAGGCGTTCGACACGCTGACCGCCACGGTGGTGCACCCCGGCGGCGGTGTCATCGGCAGTGCCCTGGCGGGGATGACAGGGCGTTCAAGCAGACGCTGGACGCGGGCGGGGGGCTGTTCGAGGCGACGGCCAAGGGCATCGCCGATCCCCGGGCGCCGCATGTGCGCTTCGACGGTTTCTGCGGCCAGGAGTTCATCCGCTTCTCCCAGCGCTACGGCATCGAGGCCGGGCCCAAGGTTTCGATCAACTGAGCACGCTGGCTGACTACTCGGGCGGCGTTGGGCTCACCTGCCCGAGCGGGTCGGCGAAGGCGTTGAACTCGCTGAGCGTCTTCAGAGCGCGAGGAGGCCAGGAGAACGTCTCTAGCACGGGCCACAACGGTTGTAGGGGTGGCGGTAAGAACCGTGTCACCAGCCGCAAGCGGCGGTGATCTTGGCGGGCATCCCTCATGCGGGTGAGCCGGGGGCCGTACGGCTGCGGTGCGTGAAGTCCCGCGAGGACGATCGGCGCTTGTGGCCCGTACCCCGTTGGACCTGGATGAGTTGGTCGAGCACTGGACGCTGCTGAAGGACGAGCAGGCGCTCGTGTCGGGCAAGCGCGGTGCGACGCGACTGGGCTTCGCTGTGTTGCTGAAGTTCTATACGCAGTACGGTCGGTTTCCCCGGAATCGGGCGGAGCTGCCGGGTGAGGCTGTGGAGTTCGTGGCCCGGCAAGTCCAGGTGCCCGGCTCCGAGCTGGAGTCGTACGAGTGGACGGGGCGCACGGTCGAGTACCACCGCGCGCAGATCCGGGAGCACCTCGGCTTTCGTGAGTGCAGCGTCGCGGACGCGGAGAAGTTGACGGCGTATCTGGCCGAGCATGTCGCGCACAAGGAGCGCAGGCCCGAGCAGGTGCGGGTGGAGCTGCTGGTGTGGTGCCGCGGAGAGAGCATCGAGCCGCCGACTGCGGGGCGGTGCGACCGGATCGTGGCGGCCGCGCTGAGGGCGGCCGAGGAGTCGCTGACGGCCTTAGTTTCCTCTCGTCTGGCCGCGGAGAGCATCGCGCGGCTGATTGCTCTGGTGGCCGCCGACACGGATCAGGACGAGGACACCGAGCCCGGCGATGGCGGGGCCCAGGGCGAGGACGCGCCACCGGTGTTGGGGAAGATCAAGGAAGCGCCGGGCAACGTGAGTCTGGAGACCATGCTCACCGAGATCGACAAGCTCCTGTCGGTACGAGCGATCGGCCTGCCACCGGACCTGTTCATCGACGTTGCGCCGAAGGTCGTGGCCGCCTGGAGGGCGCGTGCCGCTGTGGAGTCGCCTTCCCATCTGCGGACGCATCCCGTGGCGTTGCGGGTGACCTTGTTGGCCGCGCTGCTGCACGAGCGGGAGCGGGAGATCACGGACACGCTGGTGGAGCTGCTGATCTCCACGGTGCACCGGATCGGGGCGCGGGCGGAGAAGAAGGTCACCGAGCAGCTGATCAACGCGTTCAAGAAGGTGTCGGGCAAGGAGAACATCCTCTTCAAGCTCGCCGAGGCGTCGCTCGGCGCCCCCGAAAGGACGGTGCGGCAGGTCGTGTTCCCGGCGGTGTCTGGGGGTGAGTCGACGCTGCGGGAGCTGGTGCACGAGTTCAGGACCCGGGGGCCGGTCTATCGGCGCACGGTGCAGACCACGTTGAAGGCGTCGTACACCAACCACTACCGGCGCGGTCTGATCAAGCTGCTGGACGTGCTGGAGTTCCGCTCGTCCAACCACATGCACCGGCCGGTGATTGAGGCCCTGGCGCTGGTGGCACGATACGCGGGCGCCGGGAACACGACGTACTACCCGCTGGGCGAGACGGTGCCGGTCCACAAGGCGATGGGAGGGGACTGGGCGGAGGTCGTGCACCGCACGGACAAGCGTGGCCGGCGCCGGGTGGTGCGCATGGTCTACGAGGTCGTCGCCTTCCAGGCGCTGCGCGAACAGCTCAAGTGCAAGGAGATCTGGGTGGTCGGCGCTGACAAGTGGCGCAACCCGGACGAGGACCTGCCGGCCGACTTCGAGGCCCGGCGGGTGGAGAACTACCGGGAGCTGCGCAAGCCGCTGGACCCCGCGGTGTTCGTCGACGAGCTGCGCGAACAGATGACGGCTGAACTGGCCCTGCTCAACGACAAGATATCCAAGCTGTCCTGGCTGGACATCGCGGAACGCAAGTCCGGAGCGATCCGGCTCACGCCAGCCGAGGCCCAGCCCGAGCCGCGCAACCTGCGCAGGATCAAGGCCGAGGTACAGCGGCGATGGGGCATCGTGCCCCTGATCGACATGCTCAAGGAAGCGGTGCTGCGGACCGGCTGCCTGGACGCGGTCACCTCCGTCTCCGGTGGCGGCAGCCTCTCGCCGGAGGTGCTGGCCGAACGCCTGCTGCTGGTCATCTACGCGTACGGCACGAACACCGGGATCAAGGCGGTGGCGTCTGGCGGCCACGGCCACTCCGAGGACGAGCTGCGCTACGTACGCCGCCGCTACCTGTCGGCGGAGGCCGCTCGCGCCATCGCCGTCCAGATCGCGAACGCCACCTTCGCCGCCCGCAGTACCGAGCTGTGGGGCCAGGGCTCGACCGCGGTCGCCTCCGACTCCACCCACGTCCGCGCCTACGACCAGAACCTCTTCACAGAGTGGCACTCGCGTTACGGCGGTCGTGGGGTGCTCATCTACTGGCATGTGGAGAAGAAGTCGCTGGCCATTCACTCCCAGCTGATCAACTGCACCGCGTCCGAGGTCGCGGCGATGATCGAGGGCGCGATGCGGCACGGCACGACTATGGACGTGGAGGCCAACTACACGGACTCGCACGGCCAGTCGGAAATCGGGTTTGGTATCACGAGGCTGCTGAACTTCGACCTGCTGCCGAGGATCAAGCGGATCAACAAAGTGAGGCTGTACCGGCCGGTGGCCGGGGAGCCGGACGCCTACCCGCAGCTGTCCCCGGCGCTGACCCGCCCGATCCGCTGGGAACTTATCGCCCAGCAGTACGACCAGATGATCAAGTACGCGACCGCGATCCGGACCCGTACTGCGTCCACCGAGGCGATCCTGCGCCGCTTCACCCGCAACGCCTCCCACCCCACCTACGCGGCGATGCTGGAGGTCGGCCGCGCCCAGAAGACCATCTTCGTGGCCCGCTACCTGCGGCTGAGGGACCTCCAGCGGGAGGTCGAGGAAGGCCTGAACGTGATGGAGTCCTCCAACGGCGCGAACTCTGTGATCGCCTACGGCAAGGGCGGGGAGATCGCCTCGAACCGGCGCGACGAGCAGGAGATGTTCGTGCTGTGCCTGCGGATTCTGCAATCGGCCCTGGTGTACGTGAACACCCTGATGCTCCAAGACGTCCTGGACGAGCCGGAGTGGGCCGATCTGCTCACCTCTGCCGACCGACGCGGCCTCACCCCGCTGTTCTGGTCCCACGTACGCCCGTACGGGGAGGTCAACCTCGACATGGACGCCCGTCTGCGTCTCTGTGCGGTGCCCGCGTCCGGGCCGCGCGTCTTCTAGCCGACGCCGGCGACCGTGTGGCGCCCTCCCTGCACGGGTGTGGCGTTCCGGCTCGGCCAGCGCACAGGCACAGGCCGAGGGCCGTGCGGGAACAAACGCATCGAGGCTGCGGGGCCGGTTGCCGAGCGGTGCGTGTACCAATGAGGCGGACTGCGCCCACGGGACGCCAGGTACCCGATTTGCGACAACTTGCCGGAACCTGTGGACCACGGCGGGGCGTTGTCGTGGGCAACACCACCGCGTACGGGCCCCCGGCGGCGGGTTCCGGGGAGGAGAGCGGCGTGACGCACCGCTGGAAGATCACCCTCATCGTCGTGGCCGTGGCCGCGATCGTCTCCATGCCACTGTTCTGGCTGCTGGGCAGCCCGGGCGCGGGGGAGTTCGCCGGTGCGTCGGTGCAGGCGGCAACCGGCGTCGCGGCGCTGCTGTGGGCGGTGCTGTCGGGCCCGCCGCAGCGCGCCGGGATGCGGGATGAGGCCCGCCGTACCGGCGCGGCCGTGGCCCGGGGCGGCGGCCTCGCGGTCCCGGGGATCAGGCGCCCGGGGGGCCGCGGCGACACCTCGGCGATCGTGGAGGGCACGGGTTCCAGCACGGCGTCCGGTCGGGGCAGCACCGCCGTCAGCGGCATCGACTACAGCGATGACCGGCCCGGACAGCGTCCGGACGAGGAAGGAACGGACGCATGACCGCCGCGGGCCGACGCCCGCACCAGTCCGCGGACACCGCCGAGTCGCGGGTGGCGGTGGCCCGTACCGGTAGCGCCGGGGCCGCCTCCGAAGGTACGGCGGTCACCGGCTACCACGGGTCACCCCCCAGCACCGGCGGCGCCCCCGCTGCCCAAATACAGGTCTCCGGGACCGGCAACTCGAACGCCACGGGAGAAGGGAGCCTCTCCAACACCGGCTACATCGACAAAGTCAGCGTCGAGCGGCTGACCGTGGTGCAGGGTGTCCCCCGGGAGCCCGCTGCCTGGCCGCACCAGGTCGGCCCGATCCCCGGCCGGGCGCAGTCCTTCCAGCATCGTGCCGAGGCCGACCGGCTGCAGGTGGCGGCCGACGGCGGCGGCACCACCGTGCTGGGGCAGGTCCTGACCGGCATGGGCGGCGTGGGCAAGACCCAGCTCGCCGCCGACTACGCGCTCACCGCCTGGGACAACGCCTCAGGCGACTACCTGGACGTTCTGGTCTGGGTCACCGCCAGCACCCGCCAGGCCATCGTGGACGGCTATGCGCAGGCCGGCATCGAATTGTGCCGGGCCGACCCCGACGACCCCGACCAGGCCGCCCGGTGCTTCCTGGCCTGGCTGACGGCCAAGGCCGGAGCGCGGCCGTGCCGGTGGCTGATCGTCCTGGACGATGTCGCCGACCCCGCCGACCTGGTCGCCCACCCGGACGATCCCGCCGCCCGGTACAGTCTGTGGCCGCCGGCCAGCCCGCACGGCCGCACCCTGGTCACCACCCGCCGCCGCGACGCCGCCCTGACCGGGGACGGCCGCCACCGGATCGACATCGGGCTCTACACCCCGGCCGAGGCCGTCGCCTATCTCACCGCCGCCCTGGCCGCCCACGGCCGCCACGAGCCGGACAACCAGCTCACCGCCCTGGCCGCCGACCTCGGGCACCTGCCCCTGGCCCTGGCCCAGGCCGCCGCCTACCTCATCGACTCCGGCGACGACGCGGCCGCCTACCGCGACCTGCTGGCCGACCGCACCACCACCCTCACCGACCTCTCCCCCGACGCGCTGCCCGACGCCCAGGCCACCGCCCTCGCCGCCGCCTGGTCCCTGTCCATCGACCGCGCCGACACCCTGCGCCCGCCCGGCCTGGCCCGCCCCATGCTCCAGCTCGCCGCCCTGCTCGACCCCAACGGCATCCCACAAGACGTCCTGACCAGCGAACCCGCCCGCACCTATCTCACCGAACACCGCACCGCAGCCGGCCAGGACCCCACCCCGCCACCGTCGTCCGTCCCCCGCCGGGACGCGGTGCGCGCCCTGCGCGCCCTGGACCGGCTCAGCCTCATCGACCACACACCCGACGCCCCCCACCGGGCCGTCCGTATCCACCAGCTTATCCAGCGCGCCACCCGCGAGGCCTTCGTCCCTGCCCTCACCTCCGCCGAGCAGGACCGGTACGTCCACACCGCCGCCGACGCCCTCCTGGCCGCCTGGCCCGACACCGAACGCGACACTGCCCTGGCCCAGGCCCTGCGTGCCAATATCACCGCGCTAACCCGCCACGCCGAGGACGCCCTGTACCGGCCCTACGTGCATGCGGTGCTGTACCGCACCGGCAATAGTCTCGGTGAAGCCGGGCAGGTCGCCGCCGCCCGAGACCACTACCAACAGCTCACCGACACTGTCGCCGCCCGCCTGGGGCCCGACCACCCCGACACCCTCACCGCCCGGCACGTCCTCGCCCGGTGGCGGGGGGCGGCGGGGGATACGGTGGGCGCGGTTACGGCTTTGGGTGAACTACTAGCTGACCAGCAACCAATCCTCGGGCCAGCGCATCCCGCCGTACTCGCCATGCGGGCCGATTTCGCTCATCTTTCCGGGAAGTCCGGAGACGCCTCCGGAGCGGCAAGCGCAGCCGAGAAGCTGCTCGTGGACCAGACGCGAGTTCTGGGCCCAGACCACCCTGGCACCCTTGGAGCTCGGGGCCTCCTCGCCTACTGGAAGGGGAGGGCAGGAGATGCAATGGGCGCTGTTAGCGATTACCGTGCTCTGCTGGCCGACGAGGAACGAGTACTGGGTCCATACCACCCGAACACGTTGACCACGCGGAATCACGTCGCTCGCTGGCGGGGTGAGTCGGGAGATCGGGCAGGAGCTGCCGCAGCCAGCGCTGAACTCTTCGAGTTAGTGCGGCATGTGTTGGGTTCCGACCATCCGGTCACTCTCTCTACACAGATCAGCCTGGCTCGTTGGCGAGGAGAGGCCGGAGACGCGGCCGAGGCAGTCGCCGCGTTCGCCGAACTGCTGAAAACGCTGCAAAGGTTGTGGGGCCCGGATCACCCCGACACGCTGGCCACGCGCGGACAGTTGGCCCGATTCCGTGGCAAAGCGGGGGACATAGACGGAGCCGTCCGTGACTATGCCGCACTGCTCGCGGATCGGAGGCGAGTGCTGGGTCCGGATCACCATCACACTCTTATTACTCGACAGTATCTCGCGCGTTGGCGCGGAGAGGCGGGAAACCCGGCTGGAGCGGCTGCGGCCCTTGGGGCGTTACTGACGGATCAGCAACGGGTGCTGGGGCTGGACCACCCGCACACTATTGCCACGCGCCATGCCCTTGTCCACTGGCGAGGACGGGCGGGGAGCGATGTGGCTGGCGCTCAGCAATCGACCGATTGTTGAGCAAGATCAGTAAGCGGCGGCGCACGGCCGGATCGGCGTCGGATCACGCCCATCAAACGGTGTCAGAAAGTCGATGTGCTCAAGAACTTGAGGGGCACCGTTTTCTGTACGATCTGGCGGGTGCAGCCACCCCAGGACGACGACACCGCCGATCTCCTCGCCCCCGTACCGGCCGTACGAACCGGCGGCCTCGTGGGATACGCACGCGTGTCCACCAAGGGGCAGTTGCTCGACCGGCAGATCCACGCACTCACCGAAGCAGGGTGCATCCGGATCTTCGCCGACAAGAAGTCCGGCAAGAACGCCGAACGCGAGGAACTGTGGAAGGCCCTCGACTACCTGCGCGAGGGTGACACCCTCGTCGTCCCGTCGCTGGACAGGCTCGGCCGTTCTATCCAGGACCTCATCGCGTTCGTGTCCGGCCTGCGCAAGCGTGGCGTCGGCTTCACCTCGCTGCACGAGGCGCTCGACACGACCACGCCCGGCGGACGCCTGGTGTTCCACGTGTTCGCGGCCCTGGCGGAGTTCATCCGCGAACTCATCGTGCAGGCACCAACGAGGGCCTGGACGCCGCCCGCGCCCGCGGCGCCCGACTCGGCCGCCCGCCGGCGATGACGGAGGAGCAGGTACGCCATGCCCGCGACCTGCTCGCCCGCCCGGAGAACACCGTTACCTCGATCGCGAAGCTCCTCGGCGTCTCCAGGAACACGATCTACAACTACGTGCCCGAGCTGAAGGGCGGTCGCCTCGCACTCGCTGAGGCGACGAGCACGCCGGAACTGCCCCAACCCACCAGGTCCGAGGACTGATCACCGCCGTTTGCGGCTGGTGACAGAGTTCTTACCGGCACCCCATAGCGGGCGACATCGGTGCGCAGCGTCAGCTGCCCGGCCGCGGCAGGCCCATGACGAGCAGCCGTCGGCCACGCTGTCCTCCAGCGCGACGAGAGCATCGCGGGCGCGGCCCTCACCTGGAAGCGTTCTTCAGGTGCATGTACTACGTGGTCATGCGGTCGGCGGAGGTCATCCACCTCCGGCTCGATCAGTGCCATCTGCCCGATAATGGCTGGGGATTGGGGATTGGGGATTGGGGATTGGGGATTGCTGAACCTGTCCGGTGGCGTCGTTGCCTCGGGCAAGGAGTGGATGGACGACGGCGCGGTGCGAGGTGCACTCGCTCAAGCGCCGCGCGGCCACCGCGACCCGGCCGGTGCCCATCCCGTCGCAGTTCGTGCGCATGCTCAATGCCGCACATCGAACGCTTCGGCGTGGCACCGGACGGGCGGCTGTTCCGCAACAGGGTGGGCAACTACGTGGACGCTGCGGCTTATGGAACGACATGGGCGCGGGCGTGCGAGTCAGAGCATCTAGGTGTTCTTCCGTCACTACGCCAAGTTCTTGGACGAAGTCCGGGAGCAGGCCAACCGGCTCATCGAGCAGTCCATGTAGGAGTGGGACCGCGTCAGCGGAGGAGGCGCTCCTGCGTGGTGAACCGAATTTTGGTCCGTGACTGGTCCGGAAGAGCTGGTCAGAAGGGGTGTAGCGGTGGGAGAAACTGGGAGGAGCCACGCAAAACGAATCTCGCCCCGAGTGAGATGAGAAGAAGGCGCCTGACGGGCAAAAGCCCAGGTCAGACGCCTTTTTCTGTGCGCTCAGAAGAGCCCGAGAGCCTTCGGCGAATACGAGACGAGGAGGTTCTTCGTCTGCTGGTGGTACAGGGCTCATCGTGGTGGCGACCTGCTGTGATGCTGGCTGCGACCGGCGTTGGGGGAGTGTTGATCCGTGTATGGTCCGGACCTTGGTCTCAACCCCGACTACTCAAGTGTGGACGGTTTCTACGCTGGTCTCCTGAACAGCGGTGATGCGCTGGCTGCTTGAGCTCGCCATCCTTAGACGTCATTTCGTTTGGTGTGATCTTGCGGCAGTCTGGGATGGTGACTGCCCCTCTTGTCGAGCGGATGGTGCCGGACAGCCTGTGGGAGCTG
>NZ_LGCW01000275.1:0-56425 GCF_001279365.1 Streptomyces sp. NRRL F-5755
GTACGGATCGGCTCGCCCCCCTCCGTACGGCCGCCCCCTCGCGTACGGCCGTCCCCTCCGTACGGCCCCCCTCCCCCCTCCATACAGCCGCGTCCCCCTACGAAGCCCTCACCCCTTCCGCAACGCCGCCGTCATCGCCTCCACCGCCAGCAGCGGGGCCACGTTGCGGTCCAGGGCCTGGCGGCAGGCGATGACGGCCTCTATCCGGCGCAGGGTGCGTTCGGGGGTGGAGGAGGCGGCGATACGGCGGATGCTGTCGCGGACCTCGTCGTTGGCGAGGGGGACAGTGGAGTTCAGCTGGACGGCGAGGACGTCGCGGTAGAAGCCGGTGAGGTCGGTCAGGGCCAGGTCGAGGCTGTCGCGCTGGGTGCGGGTGGAGCGGCGCTTCTGCTTGTCCTGGAGCTCCTTCATGGCGCCCGCGGTGCCGCGCGGCAGGCGGCCGCCCGTGCCGGCGGCGGCGCCGAGCGCGGCGCGCAGTTCCTCCGTCTCCTTGGCGTCCACCTCTTCGGCGACCTGCTTGGCGTCCTCCGTCGCGGCGTCGATCAGCTCCTGGGCGCCCTTGAGGCAGCCGCCGATGTCGTCCACGCGCAGGGGGAGTTTGAGGACCGCGTTGCGCCGGGCGCGGGCCCGTTCGTCGGTGGCCAGACGGCGGGCCCGGTCGATGTGGCCCTGGGTGGCCCGCGCGGCGGCAGCGGCGGCCTCCGGCTCGATGCCGTCCCGGCGGACCAGGACGTCGGCGACGGCGGCGACCGGCGGCGTACGCAGGGTCACGTGCCGGCAGCGGGAGCGGATGGTGGGCAGCACGTCCTCGATGGAGGGGGCGCACAGCAGCCAGACCGTACGGGGAGCGGGCTCCTCGACGGCCTTGAGGAGGACGTTGCCCGCGCCTTCGGTGAGGCGGTCGGCGTCCTCCAGGACGATCACCTGCCAGCGGCCGCCCGACGGGGACATGGAGGAGCGGCGGACCAGGTCGCGGGTCTCCTTCACACCGATCGAGAGCAGGTCCGTACGGACGACCTCCACGTCGGCGTGGGTGCCCACCAGGCTCGTGTGGCAGCCCTCGCAGAAGCCGCAGCCGGGGGCGCCGCCGAGGGCGCGGTCCGGGCTGACGCACTGGAGGGCGGCGGCGAAGGCGCGCGCGGCGGTGGCTCGGCCGGAGCCGGGCGGGCCGGTGAACAGCCAGGCGTGCGTCATCTTGGACGTACCGGACCGGGCTATCGGGTCGGTGCCGTCCACGGCCGCGCCTTCGGCCGTGACCAGCGCGTCCGCGTCGCGTGCGGCCGCTGCGAGCTGCTCGATCAGGCGTTCCTGCCCGACCACGTCGTCCCACACCGCCATGTCGCTGCCCGCCGTTCCTGTCCTGTCCGTACTGGCTGTACTGGCTGTACCGGCCTTACACGCCCGTACCGCCCGTGCCGTCGCCTTGCGCCCCGCGCTGGTTCCATTGTGGGGGCTCCCACTGACAGCCCGGACGTCCCGGTCAACGGGCCGGGCCCCGGCAGCCGCGTTGCTTCGCTGCTGCCGGGGCCCGCTCCGTTCACCTCACCCGCCGCCCCGCCGGTACGCGGGCGTCAGCCCCGACGCCCCCGCCGGCCACGGCCCCGCTCGTCCTCGTCCTCGCGCGGGCCGAGGAGTTCGTCGGCCAGCGTCGGCAGGTCGTCCAGCGGGGTCTCCTCCGCCCACGCCGGGCGGCGGCGCGGCGCGGGCTCCACCGGCTCCCCGGTGGCCGGGTCGATCTGCGGCAGCTCGCGCGTACGCTCCACGCCGGACGTCCCGGAGTCGCCGCGCGCGTCCGTACGGGCGTCGCGTCGGTCCGTACGGCCGCCCTCCTCCTTGCGGAACATCCATTCCGGTACGCGGTCCGCCGGGTCGTCCCCGCGCCGCGCCCGTTCGCGCTCCTGCCAGCTGTCGTGGGCCTCGGGCCGTACGGGCGGCAGCACCGCGGTCTCGTCGGAGGCCCCCGGCACGTCCCGGTGCTGCGGCAGCACCGCGGTCTCCTCGGCATCCGAGGACGCGGACGAGGGCTGGGACTGGTCCTGGGGCTGGGACTGGGACGACGTACGGGTCTGCCGCTCCAGTCCCGCCATCGGCGTCTCCGCAGTGGGCGCCTCCGCGGCCTCCGCCGCCCGTGCGGCCTCTTCCTCGGCCCTGCGCGCGGCCTCCGCCTCTTCCTTGGCGCGCGCTTCCGCATCGGCCTTGGCCTTGGCCTCCGCCTCGGCCGCCGCCTCAAGCCGGGCCTGCTCAGCGCGCAGCAGCGCCTCCTCGGCCTTGCGCTGCTTCTCCAGGCGGCGTTCCTCGGCCTCCTTGCGCAGCCGCTCCTCCTCCTCGGCGCGCTTGCGCAGCCGCTCCTGCTCCTCCTGCCGCGCGCGCTCCTCGGCCTCCCGCCGACGGCGCTCCTCCTCGGCGGCCTTACGGGCCTCCTCGGCGCGCTGCCGCGCCTCCTCCGCCTGGCGGGCGGCCTCGCGGGCCTTGGCCTCCTCGATCTCGCGGCGCTTGCGCTCTTCCTCCTCGGCGCGCAGCTTGGCGAGCTGTTCCTGCCGCTCGCGCTCCTTGCGCTCCTCCTCGGCCTTGCGCGCGGCCTCTTCCTCGGCCTTGCGCCGGGCTTCCTCCTCGGCCGCCTTGCGGGCCTCCTCCTGGGCCTTGATCTCGGCCTCGGACATCGGCAGGACCTGGTCGAGACGGTGCCGTACGACGGTGGTGACGGCCTCGGGCTCCTGGCCCGCGTCGACGACCAAGTAGCGCGCCGGGTCGGCGGCGGCCAGGGTCAGGAAGCCGGAGCGCACCCGCTGGTGGAACTCCGCGGGCTCGGACTCCATCCGGTCCGGGGCCTCGGTGAAGCGCTCGCGGGCGGTCTCCGGGGAGACGTCGAGGAGCACGGTCAGGTGCGGTACGAGGCCGTCGGTGGCCCAGCGGGAGATGCGGGCGATCTCGGTGGGGGCGAGGTTGCGGCCCGCGCCCTGGTAGGCGACGGAGGAGTCGATGTACCGGTCGGTGATGACGACGGCGCCGCGCTCCAGCGCCGGGCGGATCACGCTGTTGACGTGCTCGGCGCGGTCGGCGGCGAACATCAGCGCCTCCGCGCGGTCCGACAGGCCCGAGGTGGACACGTCGAGAATGATGGACCGCAGGCGCTTGCCGATGGCGGTGGCGCCCGGCTCGCGGGTCACCACGACCTCGTGGCCCTTGCCGCGGATCCACTCCGCCAGCGCCTGGACCTGCGTCGACTTGCCGGCCCCGTCGCCGCCCTCCAGGGCGATGAAGAAGCCGGTGGGGGCCGGTGCCTGGTCCGGGTCGCCGCCGCGCAGCGCCTCGCGCAGGTCGCGCCCGAGGGGGACGCCCGAGCGGTCGTCCACCTTGCCGAGCACCCATGCGGCGACCGGCAGCAGCAGCGCGCCGACCAGCATCAGCGTGAAGGCCGCGCCGCCGTGCGAGAAGACGTTCCGGTCGCCCGCGAGGTGGTGCGGGCCGATGGCCCCGGCCAGCAGCGGGGCGACGATGACGGCCAGCGCGACGACGAGCCGGACGACCGCGTGCAGGTGCTCGGTCGTACGGGCGGTACGGGCCTCTTCGGTCTCCTGGTCGAGCAGGGTGTGCCCGGTGTTGGCCGCGATGCCGGCCGCCACTCCGGCGAGCAGCATCAGCAGGACGACCGTCGTGGTGTCCGGGACCAGCCCGGCCGCCAGCAGCGCCAGGCCCGTGACGGCCACCGCGAGGGCCAGCAGGCGGCGCCGGGACAGCGCGGGCAGCACCTTGTGCGCGCCGCGGATGCCCGCGACCGGTCCGGCGCTCAGGCCGAGCACCAGCAGCCCGAAGGCGGCCGGGCCGCCGCCGAGGTCACCGGCGTGCAGGACCGCCACCGAGACGGCCGCGGCGATCGCGCCGGCCACCGCCGCGCAGGCCAGCACCAGCAGCGGTACGGCGCCCGTACGGCCCCGGTCGGCGCCCGTTTCGGTCTTCGGGCGGCGCAGGCCCTCCAGGGGCGAGCGGGGGCGCGGGGTCTGCGTACCGGGAAGTTCGAGGAAGTACAGGATCGAGATGGATGCGGCGAAGAGGCCGGAGGCCACGTACGAGGCGAGCGCGGCCTGGTGGCCGGCGAACCATTCGATGCCGTTGGCCAGCAGCCTGGTGATGAGCGTGACGACGATCAGCCCGGCGGCGGCCAGCGGGAGGGACACGAAAGCAGTACGCAGCGACAGGCGGCGCAGCGCGTCCAGGTTGTCCGGCAGAGGGCGGACGGCCGTGCCCTCGGCGGGGGGCGCGGGCAGCAGTCCGGGCGCAGCGCTCTCCCGGGCGACGGTCCAGAAGCGCTCGGCCACGCCGGTGACGAAGACCGTCACCAGCAGCCAGATCAGCGCGCTGCCCGGCGTCCAGTCGATCCACAGCGGGGCCACGACCAGCAGCGCCAGCCGCAGCCCGTCCGCGCCGATCATGGTCCAGCGCCGGTCCAGCGGGCCCGACGGCGCGGTCAGCGCGGACAGCGGGCCCAGCAGCACCGCCCCGGAGAGCAGGGTGGCCAGCATCCGGGCCGCGAAGACGGCGGCGACGGCCAGGGCCGCGCCCCGATAGCCGCCGCCGAAGGCCGCCTGGCCGCCGGAGGGAACGTACAGCGCCGCTTGCAGCGAGAGCAGTACGAGCACCAGCAGGGCAAGGGCATCGCCGATCGCCCCGACGAACTGTGCGCTCCAGAGCCGCTTCAGTGGGGGGAAGCGGAGCAGGGCTCGCACGGCGCGCTCGCGGGAGTCCGCGACGAGGGCGCCGGATGTGGGGGTCACGACCGTAGGGAGCTCGGCACGCGTCATTCCGCCAGCCTATCGGCCGGATATGACAGGTCCAGCTTCCACCCGAACACACGGACGGGTGGGTTCAGGGCGCTCCCGGCCGATCTCCATAGAGAACCGGTGGAGGACCGTCGCGAACGCCCTAGTCGTCGAGCAGCACGTCGTCGAAGACCTCGATCGTCATGACGACGATCAGGCCGCGTGCGACGACGTACTCGATGAGGAGACCCGGCGCCACCTGGGCCTTGCGGTTGTCCTCATACGTGCCGATGTGAGCCGTAGCTCTGTGGTACGGGTCGAGCGCCAGCTTGGCCAGCCCGCGTTCGAGCAGGCCACGCCGCTCGGGCGGGAGGGCGTCCGCCGTCACCTCCGCATCGACGGTGTAGGTGACGCGGTACGCCGTCGTGCTCCCCCCGCTCAGCTCTCCACGCTCTCAGCCGCCTTCTTCGCGGCCGCCGCCGTGGTCTTCTTCGCGGCGGTCGTCTTCTTCGCCGACGTGGTCTTCTTCGCGGTCGTCGTCTTCTTGGCGGCCGTCTTCTTCGCCGGGGCCTTCTTGGCGGCGGTCTTCTTGGCCGTCGTCTTCTTGGCCGGGGCCTTCTTGGCGGTCTTCTTCTTGGCCGGGCCCTTGGCGCGCTTTTCGGCCAGCAGCTCGTACCCGCGCTCGGGCGTGATCGTCTCGACGTCGTCGTCCCGGCGCAGGGTCGCGTTGGTCTCGCCGTCCGTCACGTACGGGCCGAAGCGGCCGTCCTTGACGACGACCGGACGCTCGCTGACCGGGTCGGTGCCCAGCTCCTTCAGCGGCGGCTTGGCGGCGGCCCGGCCGCGCTGCTTGGGCTGCGCGTAGATGGCGAGGGCCTGCTCCAGGGTGATGTCGAAGATCTGGTCCTCGCTCTCCAGGGAGCGCGAGTCCGTGCCCTTCTTCAGATACGGGCCGTAGCGGCCGTTCTGCGCGGTGATCTCGACGCCCTCGGGGTCCTTGCCGACCACCCGCGGCAGCGACATCAGCTTGAGCGCGTCGGCGAGGGTGACGGTGTCCAGGGACATCGACTTGAAGAGCGAGGCGGTGCGCGGCTTGACCGCGTTCTTGCCGGTCTTCGGGGTGCCCTCGGGCAGGATCTCGGTCACGTACGGGCCGTAGCGGCCGTCCTTGGCGACGATCTGGTGGCCGGTCTCCGGGTCGGTGCCCAGCTCGAAGTCGCCGCTGGGCTTGGCCAGCAGCTCCTCGGCGTACTCCACCGTCAGTTCGTCGGGCGCCAGGTCGTCCGGCACGTCGGCGCGCTGGTGGCCCTCGGCGTCCTTCTCGCCGCGCTCCACGTACGGGCCGTAGCGGCCCACGCGCAGCACGATGCCGTTGCCGACCGGGAAGGAGGACACCTCGCGGGCGTCGATCGCACCGAGGTCGGTGACCAGCTCCTTCAGGCCGCCGAGGTGGTCGCCGTCGCCGTTGCCGGCCTCGGAGGCGGCGCCGGCCGCCTCGCCCTCGCCGAAGTAGAAGCGGCGCAGCCACGGCACGGCCTGGGCCTCGCCGCGGGCGATGCGGTCGAGGTCGTCCTCCATCTTGGCGGTGAAGTCGTAGTCGACGAGCCGCCCGAAGTGCTTCTCCAGGAGGTTGACGACGGCGAAGCTCAGGAAGGACGGCACCAGGGCGGTGCCCTTCTTGAAGACGTAGCCGCGGTCCAGGATCGTGCCGATGATCGACGCGTAGGTCGACGGGCGGCCGATCTCGCGCTCTTCCAGCTCCTTGACCAGCGTCGCTTCGGTGTAGCGGGCCGGGGGCTTGGTGGCGTGGCCGTCGGCGGTGATCTCCTCGGCGGACAGCCGGTCGCCCTCGGCGACCTGCGGCAGCCGCCGCTCGCGGTCGTCGAGCTCGGCGTTCGGGTCGTCGGCGCCTTCCACGTACGCCTTGAGGAAGCCGTGGAAGGTGATGGTCTTGCCGGAGGCGCTGAACTCGGCGTCGCGGCCGTCGCTCGCCCGGCCGCCGATCTTGACGGTGACGGAGTTCCCGGTCGCGTCCTTCATCTGGGAGGCGACGGTGCGCTTCCAGATCAGCTCGTACAGCCGGAACTGGTCACCGGTCAGACCGGTCTCCGCCGGGGTGCGGAAACGATCGCCCGAAGGCCGGATCGCCTCGTGCGCCTCCTGCGCGTTCTTGACCTTGCCGGCGTACGAGCGCGGCTTGTCCGGCAGGTAGGAGGCGCCGTACAGCTGCGTGACCTGGGCACGGGCCGCGGAGATCGCGGTGTCCGAGAGCGTCGTGGAGTCCGTACGCATATAGGTGATGAAGCCGTTCTCGTACAGCTTCTGCGCCACCTGCATGGTGGCCTTGGCACCGAAGCCCAGCTTGCGGCTGGCCTCCTGCTGGAGCGTGGTCGTACGGAACGGGGCGTACGGGGAGCGCCGGTACGGCTTGGACTCGACCGACCGGACGGCGAACTCGGTGTTCTCCAGGGCGGCGGCCAGCGCGCGGGCGTTGGCCTCGTCCAGGTGGAGGACGTCGGCGTTCTTCAGCTGCCCGTTGGGGCCGAAGTCGCGGCCCTGGGCGACGCGGCGGCCGTCGACCGTGGACAGGCGGGCGGCCAGGGTCGCGGGGTCGCTCGGGTCGCCGGCGCGGCCGGTGGAGAAGGTGCCGGTCAGGTCCCAGTACTCGGCGGAGCGGAAGGCGATGCGCTCGCGCTCCCGCTCGACGACGAGGCGGGTGGCCACCGACTGCACACGGCCGGCCGACAGCCGCGGCATGACCTTCTTCCACAGGACCGGCGAGACCTCGTAGCCGTAGAGGCGGTCGAGGATGCGGCGGGTCTCCTGGGCGTCGACCAGCTTCTGGTTCAGCTCGCGCGGGTTGGCGACGGCGGCCCGGATCGCGTCCTTGGTGATCTCGTGGAAGACCATCCGGTGGACCGGGACCTTGGGCTTGAGGATCTCCTGGAGGTGCCAGGCGATGGCCTCGCCCTCGCGGTCCTCATCGGTGGCGAGGAAGAGTTCGTCGGACTCGGCCAGCAGCTCCTTGAGCTTCTTGACCTGGTCCTTCTTGTCACTGTTGACGACGTAGATCGGCTGGAAGTCGGCGTCCACATTCACGCCGAGGCGGGCCCAGGGCTCGCCCTTGTACTTCGCCGGGACCTCCGCCGCGCCGTTCGGGAGGTCGCGGATGTGCCCGACGCTGGCCTCGACCACGTAGCCGGGGCCGAGGTAGCCCTTGATCGTCTTCGCCTTGGCAGGCGACTCGACGATGACGAGTCGGCGGCCGCCGCCCTGTGCGGTCTCGCTGGTCGGGGACAACTTCGCTCTTCTCTCCGGTCGACGCTGGGGGTAACCCCCCGGGCCGGAGCTCTGGGGGACACTGCGGTGACGCTTGACGCTGCGGAGTGTGACGGTACATCCCGCCCTCGTGTCAAACGGAAAAACCCCGCAACGCCACTCGAACGGTAACCCGACTACATGCCTTCATGCCGCCCGGACCGGACACGCGCCCCGTGCCGGGCCCGGCACGGCCGCCGTACGGAGCGGAGCGGCGCAGGCCGGGCGGGGGGTCCTGGCGGCGGGCGGCGCTGGCAGGATGGACGGTGGCCGTATCCGTTCTCATCAAGCGTTCCCGGGGGTGCTCGCAACGATGCCGAAGCAGTACGCGGAGCCGTCGCGCGGGCGGCCCGGCGCAGGTCGCCGCGGCCGGGCCGGGCGGGTCCGGAAGCGGGCGGACGGCGAGGGGCGCGATCAAGCCATGCGGGTTGCGGGGCTATCGCCCGAGCCGGTCATGTTTGTCCTGGATCAGGGCGACTACGCCAGGTCGCCGATCCGGTGAGCACCCCGATGAGCGCACCCGGCGGACCTCCCGCGAACGGCGTCCCCTCCCCTGCCGCCATCCGGAAGGCGACGCTTCGCCGCGCGGCCGTCGCCTTCGGCGCCGGGGCTCTCGGCGCGGCGTATCTCTGGCACACCAATCCGCATGAACCGGGGCATCTGCTGCTCCCGTGCCCGTTCCGCTGGGCGACCGGATTGCTGTGCCCGGCGTGCGGCGGGACCCGCATGGCGTACGACCTGATGCACGGCGACCTCGTGGGGGCCTTCCACGACAACGCCGTCCTGCTGATCCTGGGCGTGCCGGCCGCCGCGTACATGATCGGCCGATGGCTGTACGCGGGGCTGCGCGGGCGCCGCTTCCGGGCCCGCCTCGGGGCGTGCGGCAACGCCGTCGTCCTGGGGATCGCCGCGGTCTGGATGCTCGTGCGCAATCTCACGGGCTGAACACAGGCCGCCGGGCGCCGCCGCGGGGGAAGCGGCGCGCCCGGCGTACCGTGCGTATCGATTCAGGTCGGTGCCTCTTGGGGCCGTGCCTTGAGGGGCGTGCCTCTTGGGGCCGTGCCTCAGCGCACCGTGACCTTGAACACCGGCGAGACCACGCCGCCGCCGGCCATGCGCAGCTGGTTGACGCCCTTGATGCCCAGCTTCACGTGGAGCGAGTAGGCACCGGCCTTGTTGGTCTTCACGCTCGCGGGCAGCGAGACCCACTTGGCGCCCTG
Source organism: Streptomyces sp. NRRL F-5755 (assembly GCF_001279365.1). Classification (NCBI taxonomy): domain Bacteria; kingdom Bacillati; phylum Actinomycetota; class Actinomycetes; order Kitasatosporales; family Streptomycetaceae; genus Streptomyces; species Streptomyces sp. NRRL F-5755. Next base: position 9,296 of record NZ_LGCW01000275.1, read on the forward strand.
CTTCTGCTGGACGGTGACCTTGGTGCCCGCCTTCAGCCCCTTGGAGGTGCCGGAGATACGGAAGTCCTGCCACGCCTTGACCGCACCGGTGCTCGCCTTGGCGGTGAGGGTGGCCTTCTGCGGGGCCTTGGCGGCGACGCTGTGGGCGGTCGGGGCCGCCGGGGCGGCGGAGGCGGCAGCCGCGGTTCCGGCGACGAGAGCGGCGCTGAGAACACCTGCGGCGGCGAGGCGGTATGCACGGTTCATTACGTGTTCCTCCCTATTGGGCCGGTTGATGGCCTTCACACAGGAACACGGGTAGATGGCAGTGTCGGTTGCCTCACACGTGCATAAGATTTTTTAAGCGACGGAAGTGAACACCGGTGACCGGTAATGCAGTTGATCGCGCAACGAAAAGATCGGCGTCCGGACGGCAGTATCGGCGCCGACGGCCCGGACGGCCCTGGTTCTACAGCGGCAGCAGCAGCCCCCGCTACAGCAGCAGCCAGGCGGGCACGGACCATGACGGCGGCGGACCACTGCGGCAGCGGCCCCTCGCAGCAGCAACCGGACGGGAACGGCCCACGACGGCGGCAAACCACTGCGGCATCCGCCCCCACAGCAGCAATCGGAAAGGCACCGCTCACGACAACGGCCGACCGCCGCGCCCTCCGCCCCTCACAGCAGCAGCCAGCACCCCGTAACCAGGAAGAGCGTCCCGAAGAGCAGGGTCAGTGCCGCCCCGGTCGACCGGCTGACCCCGTCGGCGACGCGCTCCCCGGACCGTACGCACACGCCCGTCCACACCAGCAGGCCGGCGCCGAACAGCGCGAAGGCCACACCGGCGAACGCCTCGGGTCCACTCTCCATGCGGGCAGCGTGGCACCTCCGGACGGCGCACCGGCGAACAGCGGGTGAACGCCGCCGCCCGCCCGCCGCGAAGCCTTCCGCTCACTCCCCCTGAGCCACCCCCGTCCCGCCCCCGCTCGCCGTCAGCCCTGTCCGACCGGCTCCAGGAAGCCCTGTTCGACCAGCATCCGGATGGCCTCGGGGGTGCGGTCGCGGAGCAACACCGGGTCCTCGCCCATCAGTTGGGCGATCGCGTCCAGGATGCGCCCGGCGGGCAGCGAGCCGTCGCACACCCCGGCGAAGCCCGCGCCGACCGTGTCCACCTTCGTGGCGCGCCGCATGCCGCGGTTCTGCCGGAGGACGACATGCTCCGGGTCCTCCGCGCCGGGCAGCCCGACCTGCTCCTGCACGACCTCGGGGGCGAGCCGGAAGTGCGCGGCCAGCAGCGCCGCGTCGTCCGTCTCGCGCAGATAGTCCTGGCGGGCGAAGTGGTCGACGACCGCGGCGCCCAGCGGCTGCTCGACCGGGTGCGGCCACTCCTCGACCGTGATCGAGGGGGCCTCGGTGCCGGACTTGCGCAGGGTGATCCACCCGAAGCCGACGGCCTTGGTCTTACGGGCCTCGAACTCCTCCAGCCAGGCGTCGTAGCGCGCGGCGTACTCCTCGGGGCTCGTACGGTGGTCGCCGGCGTCCCGCAGCCACAGCTCGGCGTACTGCGTGACGTCCTGGACCTCGCGCTGCACGATCCACGCGTCGCAGCCGCGCGGCACCCAGGAGCGCAGCCGGTCGCGCCAGTCCTCGCCCTCGACGTGCTGCCAGTTGGCGAGGAGCTGGCAGTACCCGCCGTCGTTCAGGTGGGCCGCCGCCTGCTGGACCAGGGTGCGGCACAGGTCGTCGCCGCCCATGCCGCCGTCGCGGTAGGTCAGCCGGGCGCCCGGCGAGATCACGAAGGGCGGGTTGGAGACGATCAGGTCGTACGTCTCTTCCTCCACCGGCTCGAACAGCGAGCCCTCGCGCAGGTCCGCCTCGGGCGCCCCGGACAGGGCCAGCGTGAGGCGGGCGATCCGCAACGCGCGCGGGTTCAGGTCCGTGGCCGTGACCTGGGTGGCGTACGCGGAGGCGTGCAGCGCCTGGATGCCGGAGCCGGTGCCGAGGTCGAGGACCTTGGCGACGGGGGTGCGGACCGTGATGCCGGCGAGGGTGGTGGACGCGCCGCCGACGCCGAGGACCAGCTGCGCGCGGTCCACGCCCGCGGCCTCCTCGGCGGCCCGGATGCCGCCCGCGCCGCCGACCGCGCACCCCAGGTCGGAGACGATCCACCAGTCCTGGCCGTCGGGGCCGCCGTACGGGCGTACGTCCACGCTCGCGCGGACCTCGTCGCCGTCGCGCACCAGCCAGCCGTCGGCGAGGCAGTCCTCGACCGGCAGCGCGGCGGCCGCGCGGTCGTACGGCACCGGGCGCTGGAGCAGGAACAGGCGCACCAGGGTGGCCGGCGCGTCCGTGCCGCGGGTGGCGCGGAGCGCCGGGACGGTCTCGCTGCGGGCCAGCGCGGCGTAGGCGGGCGCGCCGAGCAGCTCCAGGAGGCCGTCGGCGGTGAACCCGGCGGCCCGCAGCGCGTCGCGCAGCCGGGCCGTGCGGGCGGCGGAATCGGGGTCTCGAAGGTCAGCGGTGGGGAGGTGCGTACTCACGCCCCCATTGTCGGGGCAACCACTGACAAACGGCCACGGCCCCACCGTACCGCGGCCACCCGGTCACACCCGACGGCGCGTCGGACGCGGCCCCGCCGCACCTGACGGCGTGTCGGCCGCGTCCGGGGCGCGGTGGCGGCGGTCCGCCCGTACCCGACGGCGCGTCGCCGTGTCCGGCGCGCGGCGGCGACGATCCGCCCGTACCCGACGGCGTGACGCCGTACCCGACGCGCGTGGGGGGGCGATGCCCCGACAGCCCCGGACGGCGTGTCGGCCGCGTCCAGGGCGCGGTGGCAAACGGTCCGCCCGTATCCAACGGCGTGACGCCGGGCTCGGCGCGCGGCGGCGACGATCCACCCGCACCCGACGGCGCGTCGCCGTGCCCCGAGCGACGGAGAGGCCGCTGTCCGTCCGTACCCGACGGCGTGACGCCGTACCCGGCGCGCGGTAGCCGCAGTCCGCCCGCACCCGGCGCGCCGGGGGGCCGACGCCCCGACAGCCCCTGACGGCGTGTCGGCCGCACCCCGCGCGCGGTGGCCGGCGCGGCCTACTTCTTCGGCGAGACCGAGCCGGCGCCTTCCGTGGCCTTCTGGTTCTGGCAGCCGGACTGCCCGGCCATCGCCTTGCCGACGTCCCCGGACTCCAGCTTCTTGAACGCCTGTTCGCTCTTCTTGTTGAGCTTGTTGATGCCGTCCGACAGCGACCGCAGGCCGTCCGCGAACTTGCCCTTGTCGCCCGTGTCCAGCCCGTCGACCTGCTTCTTGAGATCGCCGTAGCCCTTGGACAGGTCGTTGAGCTCCTTGACGGCGTTCTTCTGCGACTCCTCGCCGCCGTCGGCGGGCGGCGCGCCCGCCTGGCTCAGCGACTTGGCCAGTGCCGCGTAGGCGTCGGAGATCTGCTGGAACGCCTTGGAGTCGGCCTCCTGCACCTTCTTGGAGTCGGTGCCGCCGCTGTCGGCCGTCTGCATGGCCGTGTTGGCGTCCTGGATCTTCTTGAACTGGGCCTGGGCGGGGTCGCAGAACTTCTTGGCCCAGTCGTCGAGCTTTTTGTCGCCGTCGTCGCTGCAGCCGGTCAGCGCGAGCATCAGTGCCGCGCCGCCGGACAGCGCGGCCACAAGCTTCTTCTTCACCGGATTGGTCCCTTCCATGGCTCTCGGCCCCGGAACATACACGTCCGAAGGCCCCCGGCCCCGAGCCGGTCGGGCCGTACGACCCGCATTGCAGCCATTTGCACCAAGGCCGGGACCGCGGCCGGGCACACGGCAGAGCGGGCGGACGGCGTACTCAAGGCACGCCGTCCGCCCGCCCGTTGAGCGGCGCGGACGCCGGTTCCGTCAGGAGACCACCGCGGGGTCGGCGGTCTGCGCCACCTTCCCCGAGCTGTTGTCTTCGTCACCCACCGCGATGCCGCGGCGCTTGGAGAGGTACACCGCGCCGACGATGATCGTGACGGCCAGCACGGCGACCACGATCCGTACGCCGACGTTCTTGTCCGCGCCGTAGCTGAACTTCACCACGGCCGGCGCGATCAGCAGCGCCACCAGGTTCATGACCTTCAGCAGCGGGTTGATCGCGGGGCCCGCGGTGTCCTTGAACGGGTCGCCGACCGTGTCGCCGATGACGGTCGCGGCGTGCGCCTCGCTGCCCTTGCCGCCGTGGTGGCCGTCCTCGACCAGCTTCTTCGCGTTGTCCCAGGCGCCGCCGGAGTTGGCGAGGAAGACCGCCATCAGGGTGCCGGTGCCGATCGCGCCGGCGAGGAACGAGCCGAGCGCGCCGACGCCCAGCGAGAAACCGACAGCCATCGGGGTGAGCACCGCCAGCAGGCCGGGCGTGGCCAGTTCGCGCAGCGCGTCCTTGGTGCAGATGTCCACGACACGCCCGTACTCGGGCTGCTCCGTGTAGTCCATGATCCCCGGCTTCTCGCGGAACTGCCGGCGCACCTCGAAGACGACCGAGCCCGCCGACCGGGACACCGCGTTGATCGCCAGCCCCGAGAAGAGGAAGACGACCGAGGCGCCCAGCACCAGGCCCACCAGGTTGTTCGGCTGCGAGATGTCCAGGCTCAGGCCCATGCCCTGCGCGGCGTCGCCGACCTCCCGTACGGCCTTGGCGATCGCGTCGCGGTACGAGCCGAACAGCGCCGCCGCGGCCAGCACCGCGGTGGCGATGGCGATGCCCTTGGTGATGGCCTTGGTGGTGTTGCCGACGGCGTCGAGGTCGGTGAGAACCTGTGCGCCGTCGCCGGTGACGTCGCCGGACATCTCGGCGATGCCCTGGGCGTTGTCGGAGACCGGGCCGAAGGTGTCCATCGCGACGATGACGCCGACGGTGGTCAGCAGGCCGGTGCCGGCCAGCGCCACCGCGAACAGCGCCAGCATGATCGAGGCGCCGCCCAGCAGGAACGCGCCGTACACGGCCAGGCCGATCAGCACCGCGGAGTAGACCGCGGACTCCAGACCGATCGAGATCCCGGAGAGCACCACCGTCGCCGGGCCGGTCAGTGAGGTCTTGCCGATGTCCCGTACGGGGCGCCGGCTGGTCTCCGTGAAGTAGCCGGTGAGCTGCTGGATGAGCGCGGCCAGCACGATGCCGATGGCGACCGCCACCAGCGCCAGCATCCGCGGGTCGCCGCTGCGGCCCAGGATCGCGGGGTCCGAGACGCCGGACAGGTCCGCGTAGGAGGACGGCAGGTACGTGAAGACCGCGATCGCCACGAGGACCAGCGAGATCGCCGCGGAGATGAAGAAGCCGCGGTTGATGGCGGTCATGCCGCTGCGGTCGGAGCGCCGGGGCGCCACCACGAAGATGCCGATCATCGCCGTGAGCACGCCGATGGCCGGGACCAGCAGCGGGAAGGCCAGGCCCGAGTCGCCGAAGGCGGCCATGCCCAGGATGAGGGCGGCGACCAGCGTCACGGCGTACGACTCGAAGAGGTCGGCGGCCATGCCGGCGCAGTCGCCCACGTTGTCGCCGACGTTGTCCGCGATGGTCGCGGCGTTGCGCGGGTCGTCCTCGGGGATGCCCTGCTCGACCTTGCCGACGAGGTCGGCGCCGACGTCCGCCGCCTTGGTGAAGATGCCGCCGCCGACACGCATGAACATGGCGATCAGCGCGGCGCCGAGGCCGAAGCCCTCCAGGACCTTGGGCGCATCGACCGCGTAGACGAGCACCACACAGGACGCGCCCAGCAGGCCGAGCCCCACGGTGAACATGCCGACGACGCCGCCCGTACGGAAAGCGATCTTCATGGCCTTGTGCGCGACGGCGGTGAGATCCTTTTTCGCCTCGCCCTCGCCCGGCGTGGCTTCCCGGGCCGCCGCGGCGACCCGCACATTGCTGCGGACCGCCAGCCACATCCCGATATAGCCGGTGGCGGCCGAGAAACCGGCGCCGATCAAGAAGAAGACGCTGCGCCCGGCGCGCTGCGTCCAGTTGTCCGCGGGGAGCAGCATGAGCAGGAAGAACACCACCACGGCGAAAACGCCGAGGGTGCGCAACTGCCGCGCGAGATAGGCATTCGCGCCTTCCTGCACGGCGGCGGCGATCTTCTTCATGCTGTCGGTGCCCTCACCGGCGGCGAGCACTTGCCGCACCAGTACCGCCGCGACGGCCAGTGCCGCGAGCGCCACGACGGCGATCACCAGCACGATGCCGCGGTTGCCCGACGTCAGCGATGGCTCGGCCAGGTAAGAGGGATGTTCCAGCAACTGAGGGGTGTAAGGCCCCGCCATTCGTCCTCCTTGACGTTTGGCACATGGGCGCGCGGATGCACGCTCAGGCGAACTGAGCAAAGGTGTGGACGGATTGTAGGTAGCGGCACGAGATCAAAACAGGGCGCCTCAAAGGGAATTCGCCGGTCGCGGCCGAGATCGTTCGAAGAACGGGCGGAGATCGGACAGAGATCAGGCGAAGAAGCAGCGAAGATCGAAAATCTGGTGGCCGCTGACGCGTTTGCCGCAATTCGCCTGGACGAATGAATGCGAATAATTCGCTGACAAGTGAATGATGATCTCAGGGTCTTACCTAACGCCCCTGCTCACGGCAGCCGCGGACGGGCGCGGGAAGGGGTACGGACGGCTCCGGCGCGGACCGCGGCCGGGCGGCGCGCACCGGGCGGCTCGGGGGCGCGCTCGGGCGTAGGTGTGGGCCCGGCCGTCCGGCGGGGTGGCGGCGGTACGGCGGACGGGGCCCGGCGGCGGTGCGCGTGCGGCGGGCGCCGCAGGCGGGCCGGGCGCCCTCGTACTGCCACGGAAGTACGCACTCCGGTAGGGGCCACGCGGGTCCCGGGCGACGGCGGACCGTACGCCCGGTACGGCCGGGTGGGGAGGCGGAGGCGGCCGGTGCGCGGGACCTGTGGGTCCGTGGAGTCCGCGGGGCTCCCTGGGCACGGGTGTGCGGATGTGGCCTGAAGAGAGGGGTGCGCGAGGTGAGGGCGGCCGCGCTGCGGAGAGCGCGTTTCGAGCAGGCCCGGACCCGCCGCGACAAGCGCCACGAAAGAGGTGGGGTGCGTAGGGCTGAATGGGGGCGCGGGGGCGCGTTCAGGGGGTACGGGAGGCGTACGGGATGGTCGCGTACGAGGGGTGCCGGAAGGCCGTCGGCGCCGTACGAGGTCAGCTCTGTGGCGCGGCTCTGCGGGAGCAGCCGTGTCCGCCGGAGCCCCGCATGCCCTACGGCAGCACCGGCGCCGGCGTGGTCGGCCAGCTCATGCGGATGACGCCGCCGGTATCGCCCGAGGTCACCTCGACGTCGTCGACCAGCCCGCTGATGACCGCGAGGCCCATCTCGTCGTCGCCCTCCGCCCCGTCACCGTTGTCCAGTGAGGGCCCGCCGGTCAGCGGCTCGCCGTCGGCGCCGCGGACGCCGGGCACCGCACCGGCACCTGCCGGGCTGCCCGGGACCTCGTCGCCCACCTCGATGGAGAACTTCTTCTCGTCCTCGACCAGGGCGACCCGTACCGGCGCCGCGATGTTGTTGGTGCGGTGCAGTCCCACCGCACGGGTGCACGCCTCACCGACGGCGAGCCGAACCTCGTCCAGCACGGCCTCGTCCACGCCGGCCCGCCTCGCCACGGCAGCCGCGACCAGTCGCGCGGTGCGGACGTGCTCGGGAAGGGCGCTGAAGCGGAGTTCGACGGTGGCCATGCCATCCCCCTCGGTATGCGGGCGTGCAACGCAGGGGGCCGGACCGCCAAGCCCGGTTCCCCCCACTGCTTCCGACCCCGCGCCCTCGGCGCGGGGCCCGGCGAGCCGTCAGTCGGTGGCCGCGACGGCTTCGTCGACCGAGGTGTGGATCGGGAACACCTTGGTCAGTCCGGTAATACGGAAGATCTTCAAAATGCGCTCCTGGTTGCAGACCAGGCGCAGCGAGCCCTCGTGGGCCCGCACCCGCTTCAGCCCGCCGACCAGCACACCGAGCCCCGTGGAGTCCAGAAAGTCGACACGCTCCATGTCGACCACGAGGTGGTAGCTTCCGTCGTTCACGAGCTCGACCAGCTGCTCACGCAGCTTGGGCGCGGTGTATACATCAATCTCGCCACCGACCTCGACGACCGTACGGTCGCCAACGGTCCGGGTCGACAGGGACAGGTCCACGGATCCTCCAGCACCTTGCTATCGAGCGGTCGCCCCCCATGGATCGGCAGCCGCGATGGCATTCAATCACTTACCAGCAGGCGTGCACGACGCCTTGTGCGCATTGTCCGTCACACCGGTGACACACTCGGTGCCGATGGCCTCCAATCAGCTGCCCCCGGACGGGGGCACCAGACCCTCCCCGCGCACGGTCCTGGACCGTCTCACCCAGGGGGCGTCCCGCGCTACGCGCATCACTCATACGGAGCACTTGCCCCCGCGCATCGGCAGCCATGCGGAATGGCCCGCACGGATCCGTCCGGAGGTGGCCGACGCCGTCCGCGCGGCCGGGATCGAGCGCCCGTGGACGCATCAGGCCCGTACGGTCGAGCACGCGCTGCGCGGCGAGTCGGTCGTCATCGCCACCGGTACCGCGTCCGGCAAATCGCTCGCCTATCTGGTGCCGGTGCTCTCCGGCCTCCTGGAGGGTTCCGAGGCCCCGAACGGGCGCGGCGCCACGGCCCTGTACCTGGCGCCCACCAAGGCGCTCGCCGCCGACCAGCGGCGCGCCGTCGGCGAGCTGGCGGCGCCGCTGGGCAGCGCGGTGCGGCCCGCCGTGTACGACGGGGACACGCCGGTCGAGGAACGCGAATGGGTACGCCAGTACGGCAACTACGTGCTCACCAACCCCGACATGCTGCATCTGGGCATCCTCCCGGCCCACCCCCGCTGGTCGTCCTTCCTGCGCGCCCTGAAGTACGTCGTCATCGACGAGTGCCACAGTTACCGGGGCGTCTTCGGCTCCCACGTGGCACAGGTCATACGCCGTCTGCGGCGGATCTGCGCCCGGTACGGGGCCGAGCCGGTCTTCCTGCTGGCCTCGGCCACCGCCGCCGAGCCGGCGCAGGCGGCCGAGCGGCTCATCGGGCAGCCTGTGGCCGAGGTCACGGAGGACACCTCGCCGCGCGGCGAGGTCGTGTTCGCCCTGTGGGAACCGCCGCTGACGGAACTGCACGGCGAACAGGGCGCCCCCGTACGCCGTACCGCCACCGCCGAAACCGCCGACCTGCTGACCGACCTCGCCCTCCAGGACGTACGCACCGTCGCCTTCGTACGGTCCCGGCGCGGCGCCGAGCTGATCGCCCTCATCACGCAGGAGCGGCTGGGGGCGATCGACCGGGCGCTGGCGAGTCGGGTGGCCGCATACCGGGGCGGCTATCTGCCCGAGGAGCGGCGCGCCCTGGAGCGCGCGCTGCACACCGGTGACCTGCTCGGCCTGGCCGCCACCACGGCCCTGGAGCTGGGCGTGGACGTCTCCGGCCTGGACGCGGTCCTGATCGCCGGATATCCGGGCACCCGCGCCTCCCTGTGGCAGCAGGCCGGGCGCGCGGGACGCAGTGGGCAGGGTGCGCTCGCGGTCCTCGTCGCCCGGGACGACCCGCTGGACACCTACCTGGTGCACCACCCCGAGGCGCTGTTCGACCAGCCCGTGGAATCCACCGTCCTGGATCCGGACAACCCGTACGTGCTCGCCCCGCACCTGTGCGCCGCAGCCGCCGAACTCCCGCTCACCGAGGACGACTTCCCGCTCTTCGGCCCGGCCGTGCCGCACATCCTGCCCTCCTTGGAGGCGCGCAAGCTGCTGCGCCGCCGCGCCAAGGCGTGGCACTGGACCCGCCGCGAGCGGGCCGCCGATCTCGCGGACATCAGGGGCCAGGGCGGCTCGCCCGTACAGATCGTGGAGGCGGGCACCGGCCGGCTGCTGGGCACGGTGGACGCGGCCGCCGCGCACACCACCGTCCACGACGGCGCCGTCCACCTGCACCAGGGCCGTACGTACCTGGTCAAGCACCTGGACCTGGAAGACGACGTGGCCCTCGTCGAGGAGGCCGACCCGCCGTATTCGACGACCGCCCGCGACACCACCGCCGTCTCCATCCTGGAGACCGAGACGGAGATCCCCTGGGGCGACTCACGGCTGTGCTTCGGCTCGGTCGAGGTCACCAACCAGGTCGTCTCCTACCTGCGCCGCCGGCTCATCACCGGCGAGGTGCTGGGCGAGACCAAGCTCGACCTGCCGCCCCGTACGCTGCGCACCCGGGCCGTGTGGTGGACCGTCACCGAGGACCAGCTCGACGCGGCCCGGGTGAACCCGGAACAGCTCGGCGGCGCCCTGCACGCGGCCGAACACGCCTCCATCGGGCTGCTGCCGCTCTTCGCCACCTGCGACCGCTGGGACATCGGCGGTGTGTCCCTCCCGCTGCACCCCGACACGCTCCTGCCCACCGTCTTCGTCTACGACGGCCACCCGGGCGGCGCGGGCTTCGCCGAACGCGCCTTCCACACCGCCCCCGAATGGCTCGCCGCCACCCGCAAGGCCATCGCCTCCTGCGAGTGCGAGGCCGGCTGCCCGTCCTGCATCCAGTCCCCCAAGTGCGGCAACGGCAACGACCCCCTCCACAAACGGGGCGCCGTCCGCCTCCTGACCGAACTCCTGAGGCATGCGCCGCGACGGCCTGCGGAGGGTGGCTGAGGGACTGGCGCTCGGGTCGGGTCACGTCGGATCGGATCACGTCGGTTCGCGACGCGACGCGCACGCGGCCTCAACCAGCCTCGACGATCACCAAGGTGCCGCGGCTCCCGGCGCGGACCGCGTGCCGCGCGCCCGCCGGCATCACGTACATCTCGCCCTGCCTTACGGACACGGCCGCGCCGTCCACCGTCAGCTCCAACCTGCCGTCGAGCACGAACAGCACCTCGGCCGTGTCATGGGCCTCCTCCTCTCCCGGCACCTCGTTCATGCGCAGTACCTTCACGTCGGCCGCGCCCACCCGCCCCAGGGACCGGGAACTCCAGGCCCCCGGCAGCGCATCCGCCGCCTTCCGTACGTCGATCGCCGTCACGGTATGCCTCCCCAACGGGCCCCTCCGGTCCTGTCCGGAGGGGCCCGCACGTCGCGTTCAGTGGATGCCTGAACGCTAGGCGAGCAGGGACGACGGGTGGTCGACCGTTCGGTAAAACCTCCTCGGGCCGGACCGGAGGGGCAGTCGGGATGGTTCAGGTGCCGGGGGCGTCGCCGCCGGGTATGGGCTCTGTGCCCAGGGCCGTGGGCGGACCCGCGCGGGCGCGGATGTCCGAGGTGAACGGTCCGGTACGGGCGCGTGCCGTGACGTCCGCGATGTCGCCCCGTACGGTGCACCGCACCAGATGCGCGTCCTGGGCGGCCACCACCCGGCGCGCGGCTCCGCAGGCCGCCGTCGTGCTCTGGAGCGCCCGGTCCGCCGCGGCCAGCGCCGCCAAGTCCGCCGCCGCGCCCGCCCGGTGACGCGCCACGACCACCTGCGCCATGGCGATCACCACCGCGAACACCGTGCACAGCGCCATCGCCGCGCACACCGTCCATACCGTGGCCGAGCCCTCATCGCCCCACCGTGTCCTCCGCAAGAGCCGTCGCCTCCCCTCGAAGCGTCAGCGCGAGCGCCCCCGGGCCGGGCGCCGCCGCGGTCACGCGTACCTGCACCAGGTCGCCCTTCCGTGACTGCGCCACCCGCGCACCCTGTGGGGCCGCGCCACGGGCCACCGCGTCGACGGTCGCCGGCGTCTCCGACCGGGCCGCCGCCCGCGCTCCGGCCCGCGCCGCGTCCACGCACTGGATCTGCGCGCACGCGGCCATCAGACCCCACAGGAGCGCCCCCGTGAACAGGACCAAGGCCGGGATCACCAGGGCGGCTTCGGCCGTTGCGTATCCCGCGTCGCGTACGGGCTTCCCGCACCGCACGTGCCTCTCGTCGCGCTCGTCGTCAGACATCGACGCCGAGGGCCTTCCCGATCACCGAGCGCAACGCCGCTTCCACCGCGCCGCCCGACAGCACCTTGTAGAGCACGGCCGCGGCGGCACACGCCGCCAGCGTCCCCACGGCATACTCCGCCGTGGTCATGCCCCGATCCGCCGCGTACCCGCGCCGGAAGGCCAGGGCTGAGGCCATTCCCCTGGCGCGTCCGGCCATCGCTGCGCCACGCGTCAACCACCGTCGTACGGACATCATTTCCCCCTTGTTTGCGTGCTAAGAGAATTGGTCGGTCTGAGATGTTGGTGTGGATATGACTCGGGCCATCCGTTCAGCTATGCGCCATGAGCCCTCCCGCCAGCCCGATCAGCACGGGCGCCACGCCCATCACCAGAAACGCGGGCAAGAAGCACGCCGCCAGCGGAAACGTGACCAACACCGCCGCCCGCCGCGCACGTTCCGCAGCTGTACGGTGCGCCGCCGCGCGGAGCCCCGCGGCGATCCGCGCGACGCCCTCTACGGCCGGGACTCCGGATATGCCCGCCCGCTCCATGCAGCGGGTCAGATCACGGGCGCCGGGGAGTTCCCCGAACAGCCGCCACGCCGCCGATGGCTCTGCGCCCAGCCGGAGTTCGGCGGCCACCCGTCGCAGCCGTACGCCAACCGTGCCGTCCACCGACCGCCCCACCGCATCGGCGGCTTCTCTCGGCCCGGCGCCCGCCGCGAGGCACGCGGCCAGCAGGTCCGCCGCCGGTGCCAGCGCCGCGCGCAGGCCCGCCTCCGCCGCCCGCCGCGCCGCCCGCGCCTTCGCACGACGCTGCCGTAGGCCGACCCCGTACGCCACGGCGAGTCCGATCACAACCCCGGCCGCTCCACCGACGACAATGGCCACGCCCACCGCAACCACCGCGCCCCTCGCCCACTCCCGGAACCACCTTCGAGCCCGGTCCCCAAACAAAGACCGAGGCAGAGACCGAGGCGGTGGCCAAGGCCGCTCCCCGAACCCGTCGTCCAGTAACGCCCAGGCCCGTCGCCGGGCAGTCCGTACGCCGTGGCACTCCCGTACGGCCAAGAGCACGCACGCCCCGGCGACGAGAATCGACAGAACAATCCCCAGGCTGTGGATAACGTTCGGGACATCGCCACCCCCGATGGGCCCCCGGAGAGCGTCAATGGACATGTCCACTCCCCTCCGCGGCCCTGATGATGCGAGCCGTCCAGGCCACGCCGCACCACTCCAGAAGGCCGCCGACCAGCAAGCACGCCCACCCGGCGGGGGTGTGCAACAGCACCCGGAGCGGGTCCGCGCCCAGCGCGCTGCCCAGCGCGAGACCGCCGGCCGGCAGGAGCGCGAGCATCAGCGCTGTTGCACGTGGCCCGGCCAACTGGGCCCGCAGGTCGTCGCTTTGGTCGCGCTGCGCCCTGAGGCCCGATGCGATGCGGTCCAGCCCGGCAGCCAGTCCGGCACCGCCGTCCACCGCCACCTGCCAGCACGCCGCCACACCGGCCAGCCCTTCCGCACCGGGCAACCGCGCCGCCGCCCGTAAGGCCCGTGGCACATCACCGCCGAACCGCGCCGCCGCCACCACTGCCGTACCCGCCTCGCCGAAGCCCTCGGCGCCGGTCGCCACGAGCGCATGACCGGGCTGGCGGCCGGCCCGCAACTCGCCCGCCACCGCCTCACACAGCTCGATCACCGCGTCGCCCCGGCGCTCCCGCTCCCGCTCTCGTTCACGGGCCCGCAACCGGCGCCGGATCAGGGCCGTCGACACCACGGCGCCGACCACCGGCAGCACCGACCCGCTCAGTACGCCGACGACGATGCCGATGGGTACGCACCACAACTCCCAGTGGGTACGGGGGTTCTCGCTCGACTCACCCGCACTTCGACCCCGGATGCACCGGAAGGCCGTTCGGTAACCCCAACGCCGGGCCTGCTCTTGTCGCTTCTTCAGGGCCTGCCGGAGTCGTACGTGTGCTCCGCCGGGCGGTGCAGGAGCCGTAGCGTCCTCCGGGCCCGCACGCTCACCACCCACGAACAGCAACCGTGCCCGTCGTACGTCGTCGTTCCGCCCACCGGACATCCAGACCGCAACCCCCGCGCACAGCACCGCCGCACACACCGGCACCGTCCCGACCACCGCCGCACCGACCTGGCTCATTTCGTGCCCCTCCCCCGCTCGCAGAGATTCGTCAACCGGGTCCAACCGGGGGCCTCTCGGAAGCCGTCCGGCGTCCACACCGCGGCCGGTACGGTCACCACGAATCCGTCCCGCCCCCGCTCCAGCACGTCCACCTGCGCCAGCCGCCGACGGCCGGATCTGTCCCGTACGAGATGCAGCACCACCGACAGGGCGGCCGCCAGCTGGCTGTGCAGCGCTGCCCGGTCGAGCCCGGCCGTCGAGCCGAGGGCCTCCAGGCGCGCCGGTACGTCGCACGGGGCGTTCGCGTGCACGGTGCCCGAGCCGCCTTCGTGGCCGGTGTTCAGCGCCGCCAGCAGGTCCGTGACCTCCGCGCCGCGCACCTCGCCGACCACCAGCCGGTCCGGCCGCATCCGCAGGGCCTGCCGCACCAGGTCCCGCAGGGTGACGCGGCCGACGCCCTCCTGGTTCGCGGGCCGGGTCTCCAGCCGTACGACGTGAGGGTGGTGCGGTCTCAGCTCCGCGGAATCCTCGGCCAGTACGAGCCGTTCGGACGGGCCGACGAGGCTCAGCAACGAGCTGAGCAGGGTGGTCTTTCCGGAGCCCGTGCCGCCGCTGATCAGGAAGGAGAGCCGGGCGTCCAGCACGGCGCGCAGCAGCCGGTCGCCGTCCGGGGGCACCGTGCCCGCCGCCACCAGCTCGGCCAGGGTGAAGGCGCGCGGGCGCAGGACGCGCAACGACAGGCAGGTGCCCGCGACCGCCACCGGGGGCAGTACGGCGTGCAGGCGGGTGCCGTCGGGCAGGCGGGCGTCCACCCAGGGGCGGGCGTCGTCCAGCCGCCGTCCGGCCACGGACGCCAGCCGCTGCGCGAGGCGGCGTACGGCTGCCTCGTCGGCGAAGCGCACGGGCGTGCGCTCCAGGCCGGCGCCCCGGTCGACCCACACCTCGTCCGGCGCGGTGACCAGTACGTCCGTCACATCCGGTGCGGTGATGAGCGGTTCGAGGGGGCCGCTGCCGATCATTTCCGACCGCAGGGCGGACACGACGCCCAGCACCTCCGCGTCCCCGAGCAGCCGTCCCTCGGCGCGCAGCGCCATCGCCACCCGCGCGGGCGTCGGCTCCGCCCCGGCCTCGGCCAGCCGTCCCCGCACCGCCTCCAGCAGTCCGGTACCGATCCCCGGCCGAGCGACGGAAGGCACTTCCTCGGGACCTACCGTCCTCATGACGAGACACCCCCGGCACCCGCACCGCACCCCGACCACCGTTCCGGCCGGGCCGCCGATCGCTCCGTCTCCCCGTCCGCCTGCCGCCGCGGCACCACCCGCTCCCACAACGCCTCACCGAAGTGCCGCAAGGGTCCCCGTGCGTTCGACCCGGGCGGTGCCCCGCGCCTCAGGTCGGCGGAGAGGCCGGGCTCCCAGCCCAGTTCCCCGGCCAGTGGCAGGCCCAGCAAACGGGCGACCTCCTCGGGGCTCAGCTCGGGGGCGCGGCCGGCGTCCGTCCCGGGGCCGTCGCGCGTCACCACCCGTAGATCGGGCAGCACCGCCCGGACGCCCGCCGCCACCCGCCGGGCCGCCGCGACCGCCCGCAGTTCGGCGGGGACGACCAGCAGGCCGACATCGACCTGCGCGAGGGCCTCCGCGACCGCGTCGTCCAGCCGTCGCGGCAGGTCGATCACCACGGCGCCGCCCCGTCTGCGCGCCGCCGCCACGACCGCGCGCATCGCCTGGGGCGGGATCACCACCGCGTCGCCGCGGTCCCAGCTCAGTACGCGCAGGGAATGCAGCCGTGGCAGCGACTCCTCCAGGGCGCCGCCGGCCACCCGGCCGCGCGACTCGGCGAAGGCGGGCCAGCGCAGCCCCTCCTCCTTCTCGCCGCCGAGCAGGACGTCGAGACCGCCGCCCAGCGGGTCCGCGTCGATCAGGATCGTGCGCCGGTGGGCGCGGGCGGCGGCGACGGCCAGGGCGCAGGCGAGGGTGCTCGCGCCGGCGCCGCCGCTGCCGCCGATCACCCCGACCGTCACGGCGGCGGGACCGGCGCCCTCCGCCGCGTCGGCGATGCGGTCCACCAGCCAGCTCTCGCCGCCGGGGAGCACCAGCACCCGTTCGGCGCCGAGGGCGACGGCAAGCTGCCACAGCGGCCGCTCGTCCGCGCCCCGGGCGACGAGCACCACGCCGTCCCGGCGGGCCGCGCCGCACAGCCGGGGCGCGCAGTCGTCGCCGACGATCACCAGTGGGGCCGACGCCCAGCCGCGGCCGCGGCTGCGGGCCGTGCCGCCCCGCGCCACTTCCGGTGTCGTACCGGCCGCGGCGCACAGTCTCAGTAGGTCGTCGAGGAGGGTGTCGTCCTCCGTGACGATCAGCGGTCCGCCGGGGTGTTCAGCCGTCCCCTGCGGTTGATCGGAAGTCATGCATCCGGCCACGTTCCGTTCCCCTATCGCTACACAACTCACACATCCGCGAACTCGCGGACTTTCACCGTGCAGCGATCCGGAAAATCCCGTGGATCTTGGTCCAAAACTGTGGACAACTCAATGCCTGTGAATATCCCAGTCACCTATACCGGCGACCTTGAGGGCTCCCTTAGAGCAGCGCTACGACTACGCTCGGTAACCTATAACAGGCGTCAGCAAGCCATGATCGAACATTCAAGAGGAAGCGGCTGATCCGCCTCGGACGGCCAAAAACGCGTCCGGACATGCGACGACCCCCGCCGGGGGGGAGAGCGGGGGTCGTCCCCACGGCCGACTCGGGGGGGGAGGAGTCGGACCGGGTTAGCACGGTCGCGAACGATCCGTGACTTCCATGGTGTACCCGAGAGCCTTCTCAGGCAAACCCACGCGCCACACCTTACGCCGAATGGTGGGCGCCTATGCTCGCCTCGTGGAAAACCACTCCGTGCCCCACTCGGCGACTCACTCGACACCCCGCACAGCCGCGTTCTTCGACCTGGACAAGACAGTCATTGCTAAGTCGAGCACGCTGACCTTCAGCAAGTCGTTCTACCAAGGCGGCCTGATCAATCGCCGGGCCGTACTGCGCACCGCCTACGCCCAGTTCGTCTTCCTCGCCGGCGGCGCGGACCACGAGCAGATGGAGCGGATGCGCGAATACCTCTCGGCGCTCTGCCGGGGCTGGGACGTGGCCCAGGTCCGGGAGATCGTCGCGGAGACCCTGCACGAACTGATCGACCCGCTCATCTACGACGAGGCCGCCTCGCTCATCGAGGAACACCACACCGCCGGCCGCGACGTGGTGATCGTCTCCACCTCGGGCGCCGAGGTGGTCGAGCCGATCGGCCGGCTGCTCGGCGCCGACCGCGTGGTGGCCACCCGTATGGTCGTCGGCGACGACGGCCGCTTCACGGGCGAGGTGGAGTACTACGCCTACGGGCCGACCAAGGCGCAGGCGGTCAAGGACCTCGCCGCCTCCGAGGGCTACGACCTGGCGCGCTGCTACGCCTACAGCGATTCGGCGACCGACGTACCGATGCTCGAAGCCGTCGGGCACCCCTTCGCGGTCAACCCGGACCGGGCGCTGCGCCGCGAGGCCGCGAACCGTGGCTGGCCGGTGCTCTCCTTCAACCGGCCGGTCCAGCTCAAGCAGCGGCTGCCGTCCCTGAGCATGCCGTCGCGGCCGGTGCTGGCCACGGTGGCCGCCATAGGAGCGGCCGCCGCGACGGCGGGCCTGGTCTGGTACGCGAGCCGGCGGCGCCCGGATTTTGCCCGTATCACCCGACTTTGAAGGGAAAAGTAAAGAACTGTGGTGAGGGGTTCCGCTTTCCTCGCGCCAGGAGTACAAAGGACGTAACGGCCCGCGAGACCGAGGACATCCGAGAGGAAGACCTTCTACGCATCAAGGCCCCACGGACCGAAGCACGGAAGCCGGGCACCCACGCGACGCCGACCCGTCGATTACGGGCCAGCCGCACCAGGTAACGGACCAAGTTCTCCGACCTGATCGGCACATACGGAGCACGCTTGGTAACCCGGCGGACGTGCCAGCGGCGGTACCGGAACGACTGGGTACCGCCGCACCTCTTTGTGGCGCAGGCCCCGGGAGCCCGGAACGGCTTACGCCGCCCCGCGCTGCATCGCCTCGCACACCGCCGTGCTCTCGCGGGCACCCAGCTCGACCGCCCGCCCGCAGTGCGCGATCCACGCCGCCATGCCCTCCGGAGTGCCGGACACATAGCTCTCCAGCGCGGCCACGTAGGCGGCCCGGTCCTGTTCCGCGTGGCCGACCTCCGCGGGGCACACCGACTTCGGGTCGAGGCCGCTCCCTACGAGTACGAGGCGTTCGGCCGCCCGCGCGACCAGCCCGTTGTACGAGCCGAAGGGCCGCAGCGCCAGTAGTTCGCCGTGCACCACCGCGGCCACCACCAGGGCGGGCGCCTCGCTGCCCGCCAACAGCAGCCGCGCCAGCCCGTCCAGCCGCCCGGCCACCTCGTCGGCGTCCGGCAGCGGAAGCTCCACCAGGGGTTCGTCCACGGACTCGCCCGCGAGCCGGGGCCGCCCGACGGAGTCCTGGTCCGCGTCGCCACTCGCCGCCACCAGATGCAGCCGCGCCAGCACCCGCAGCGGCGACTGCCGCCACACGCTCAGCAGCTGTCCGGCTTCTGCGGTCAGCCGCAGCGCCGCGCCGACCGTCCGCGGCTCGCCTTCGACGCCGAAGTCGCTGCGCCGCCGCACCTCCTCCAGCTCCCAGTCGGCACCGGCCAGCGCCGCGGAGGCGCGCGCACCGCGCAGCGCCGCCTCGGAGGTGACCTCGTTGCTGCGCCGCCGCATGATCCGGTGGCCGTAGACCCGGTCCACGCTCTTGCGTACGGAGTCCACGGAGTCGGCGACGCCCGGGAGCGAGGCCAGGGTCGCGAGCGGATCGGCTGTCGTACTCATGGGTACGACCCTACGCACCTCGCAGGCCGCAAGGCCGAACCGCTCGAATGAGTGGTCTTCTTCACCCGAACCTCTCACCCATGGCAACCTCACGATTACGCTTCGTGAATATGAAGATCGCGTTCGTGGGGAAGGGCGGCAGTGGCAAGACCACGCTGTCCTCCCTGTTCATCCGCCACCTCGCCGCCGCCCGCGTCCCCGTGATCGCGGTGGACGCCGACATCAACCAGCACCTGGCCACCGCCCTCGGCCTGGACGAAGCGGAGGCCGCCGCACTGCCCGCGCTCGGCGCCCGGCTGCCGCTGGTCAAGGACTATCTGCGGGGCACCAACCCGCGTATCGCCTCCGCCGAGACGATGATCAAGACGACGCCGCCCGGGGAGGGCTCCCGGCTGCTGCGCGTCGTCGAGGAGAACCCGGTGTACGCGGCCTGCGCCCGGCCGGTGCTCCTGGAGGAGGGCGAAACGGTGCGCCTGATGGCGACCGGGCCCTTCGCCGAGTCCGATCTCGGGGTGGCCTGTTACCACTCCAAGGTCGGCGCGGTGGAACTGTGCCTGAACCACCTCGTGGACGGCCGCGACGAGTACGTCGTCGTCGACATGACGGCCGGTTCGGACTCCTTCGCCTCCGGCATGTTCACCCGCTTCGACCTGACCTTCCTGGTCGCCGAGCCGACCCGTAAGGGCGTCGCGGTCTACCGCCAGTACCGGGACTACGCGCGCGACTACGGCATCGCCCTCAAGGTCGTCGGCAACAAGGTCCAGGGCCCGGACGACGCCGCGTTCCTGGCCGACGAGGTGGGCGAGGACCTGCTGCTGACGATGGGGGACTCGGCGTGGGTGCGGGCCATGGAGAAGGGCCGGCCGCGCCGCTTCGACCTGCTGGAGGCCGACCACCGGCAGGCCCTGAAGGAGCTGCACGCCGCCGCTGACGAAACGTACGAGCAGCGCGACTGGGAGCGCTACACCCGCCAGATGGTGCACTTCCACCTCAAGAACGCGGAGAGCTGGGCGAACGCGAAGACGGGCACCGATCTGGCCGCCCAGGTCGACCCCGCTTTCGTACTCGCCGAGCCCGCGCCGGCGGGCGCCCCGCAGCCCGCCTGACACGTCACCGCGGCACCGAGCCGCCCGCCCGACGCCGTACCTCCGCCCTACTCCGCGTCCTTCCGCGCCGGCTTGGCCGGGCCGGCCGAGCCGGCGGGTCCGCCCGGTGCGCCGGGCTTCGCGGAAGGCGCGGTCAGATAGCTCTCCCAGCCGCCCTTCGGGGCCCCGCCCACCGGCAGCGCGCGCAACTTGTCCAGCACCCGCGGGTCCTGCGCGTCCAGCCAGTCGGCCAGCTGCTTGAAGCTCACACACCGCACGCCCTTGCGGGGGCAGATGGTCTTGATGGCGTCCTCGACGGCGCGCATGTAGGTGCCGCCGTTCCAGGACTCGAAGTGGTTGCCCACGAAGAGCGGCGCCCGGTTGCCCTTGTCGGCGCGCTCGAACGCGGCGACCAGGCCGTCCCGCATCTGCTTGCCCCAGGTGGCGTGCATCGCCGGGTTGCCCCTGGTCGTACCGGACTGGTTGGCCAGGAAGTTGTAGTCCATCGAGAGCGTCTCGAAGGACCGGCCCGGTACGGGGATCTGCTGGAGCGGGAAGTCCCAGATGCCGTCGATCTGCTTGGGCCACAGCTGCCGGCCGCCGACCGAGCTGGAGTCGTAGCGGAAGCCCATCGCCTTGGCGGCCGGGATCAGGTTGCGCTGGCCTTCCAGGCAGGGGGCGCGCCCGCCGACGAGTTCCTTGCTGTAGTCGAACGGCAGTGGCTTCTCGGACTTCAGCCCGGTGTTGGTCTTCCAGGACTTCACGAACGCCTCGGCCTGCTGGATCTCGCTCTTCCACTCCTCCGGCGACCAGGTGCCCACCCCGCCGTTGGCGCCGCAGAAGTGGCCGTTGAAGTGGGTGCCGATCTCGTTGCCGTCCATCCAGGCGCCGCGCATCTGCTCCACGGTGGCCCGGACCCCCTTGACGTCGTTGAAGCCGATGTCGGAGGCGCCGGGGCTGTGCTTGGGCGGCTGGTAGACCTCCTTCTTGTTGCCCGGGAGCAGATAGACGCCGCTGAGGAAGTACGTCATCCGGGCGTCGTACTTCTTGCCGACCGCCCGGAAGTGGGAGAACAGCTTCTGGCTGTCCTCGCCGGCGCCGTCCCAGGAGAAGACCACGAACTGCGGCGGCCGTTCCCCGGGTTTGAGGCGTTCGGCCTTCGGCTGCATCGGCTGCGCCCCGGTGTACGCGGTCGAGCCGTCGCCGATCAGCTTGATCTGCTGGGCGGTGCGCTGCGGCGCCGCCCGGCCCCCTTGGGCGCCGTTCGGGCCGTCCCCGTCCCCCGCGGCGCAGCCGGCGACCGCCGCCAGCGCCATGGTCGTGACGATCCCGGCCGTGACCTTCGTTGCGGCTGCCATCAGCCACCTCGCTCCCTGGTGTGCGAACTGCGGGACGGAAAAATCGAAAAAGCTGATTAACCGCTCTTAAGTTCGCATAAGCCAAGGAAAGGCCCTTAAAAGGACAAGCGACTCGACGTCACTTTCACTCGAAGGACGGAAGAATTGACCCGGATGCCCGAAAAAGCTTCTCCCGACCTTTACGCGTCATTACGCTTCGTTTACCGATGCTTGAGAGCCACCGAGCCGTCAGAACATGACCCCGGTCGGCCGGCTCGCGTCCCGCCGCAGCACACCGCCGCCCACGATCGCGCCCCGCGCGACCGCGCCGCCCCGGAGGAGACGGGAATGTCGCAGCTCCAGAAGCCCCCAGGGCCACCGACCGCGCCGGATTCGCCACACCCCCGGCCGCCGTCCGGCAGCCGCCGCGCGGCCTGGCACGGCGACCTGTCCGCCTCGCTCGTCGTCTTCCTGATCGCCGTACCGCTCTCGCTCGGCCTCGCGCTGGCCACCGGCGCGCCCCTCCAGGCGGGCCTGATCGCCACGGCCGTCGGCGGCATCGTGGCCGGGCTGCTCGGCGGCGCGCCCCTCCAGGTCAGCGGCGCCGCGACGAGCCTGCTCGTGGTCACCGCCGAGCTGGTCCAGCGCTACGGCTGGCGCGCCACCTGCGCCATCACGGTCCTCGCCGGACTGACCCAACTGGTCCTCGGCGCCGTACGGGTCGCCAGGGGCGCGCTCGCGATCAGTCCCGCGATCGTGCACGGCATGCTCGCGGGCATCGGCGTCACGATCGCCGTCGGTCAGCTGCACGTGGCGCTCGGCGGCAGCCCCGACAGCTCGGCGGTCGACAACCTCGCGGCACTGCCCGGCCAGTTGGCGCACCCGCACGCCTCCGCCCTGCTCATCGGCGCCGTCACGGTCGCGGTGCTGGCCGGCTGGCCGCGGCTGCCCGGGCGGGCCGGCCGGCTGCTGCGTACGATCCCCGCCCCGCTGGCCGCCGTGGCCGCCGCCACCGCCGTGAGCGCGGCCGTGCCGGTCCCGCGCGTCGCGCTGCCCGACTGGGCACCGCAGGCGCTGCCCGCCCTCCCGGACGCACCGGTCCTCGCGATCGCCGCGGCCGTCCTGACCGTCACCCTCGTCGCCAGTATGGAGTCGCTGCTGTCGGCGGTCGCGGTGGACCGCCTCGCCGCCGACCGCACCGACCGCGTCGGCCCCGCGCCCCGTACGGACCTGAACCGCGAACTGGCGGGCCAGGGCGCCGCCAACGCTCTCTCCGGGCTGCTGGGCGGCCTGCCGGTGGCCGGCGGCGCGATGCGCGGCTCGGCGAACGTGCGGGCGGGCGCGGCCACCCGGCGCGCGACCGTGCTGCACGGCGTCTGGGTGGTGCTGTGCGCCGGTCTGCTCGCCTCGGCCCTGGAGCTGATCCCGCTGGCCGCGCTCGCCGCCCTGGTCATGGTCGTCGGCGTACGGATGGTGAGCTTCGCGCACATCAAGCACGTGCAGCGGCACCGCGAATTCCCGGTCTACGCGGTCACCTTGGGCGGTGTGGTGCTCTTCGGCGTGCTCCAGGGGGTGGGTCTGGGGATCGCGGTCACGGTCTTCCTGTCGCTGCGGCGGCTGACCCACACCCGGGTCACGGTCGGCGTCGAGGGCGACCACCACCGGGTGCGGGTCAATGGGCAGTTGACGTTCCTCGCGGTACCGAGGCTGACCCGGGCCCTGGCCCAGGTCCCCGCCGGCGCGGTCGTGGTGATCGAGCTGGGCGGTTCCTTCATGGACCACGCCGCGTACGAAGCCCTGCGGGCCTGGACCGACGCGCACCGCGCCGGCGGCGGCTGGGTGAGCCTCGGCGGGCGCGCCGGGCGCCCGATCGCGGAGCCCGCGAGCGTCCACCACTGCCGACCGTGGACCCCGTGGCGCAACCACCACTGCACCCGCCCGTCCCAGGAAGCGGCTCCACCGTCCAGCGGCAGTCAACTGCTCGGCGGGGTGAGCGCGTTCCAGCGCCATACGGCTCCGCTCGTACGGGACGAGCTGGCGCGGCTGGCCCACGAAGGCCAGCGGCCCAGCCAGCTCTTCCTCACCTGCGCCGACTCACGGCTGGTCACCAGCATGATCACCGCGAGCGGCCCGGGCGACCTGTTCACCGTCCGCAACGTCGGCAACCTGATGCCGCCGCCCGGCACCGACCACACCTGCGACTCGGTGGGCGCGGCCATCGAGTACGCCGTCGAGGTGCTGAAGGTCGGCTCGCTGACCGTCTGCGGGCATTCGGGGTGCGGCGCGATGCAGGCGCTGCTCGGTGCCGACCACGAGCCGGGCGCGCAGACACCGCTCGCGCGCTGGCTGCGGCACGGCCGCCCGAGCCTGGCGCGCATGCAGCGGATCGGGCGGCTGGGCCGGGGCGAAGTGGCGCTGGCCGAGCGCCCGGTGGCCGACGACGTGGAACGGCTCGCGCTCGTCAACGTCGTGCAGCAGCTGGACCACTTGATGTCGTATCCCTGCGTCGCCCGGCGCGTCGCCGAGGGCGCGCTCACGCTGCACGGGATGTACTTCCACGTGGCCGAGGCCCAGGCGTACGTCCTCGACCGGACCACCGGGACGTTCTGCGCGGTACGGCCGGGAGCGGCGGCGGTGACGGCGTGAACGGCCGGGCGGCCGGGCAGAAGCGGGAACGGGTGGCAGGGCGTCAGCCCGCACGCCCGTCTCACCCCTTCCGGGCACCCTCGTCCCCAGCCGCAAACGCCACGTGACCTGCGGACAGTAAAGGTCTACACCAATTTTTGTCCATAGCCCTTGTCAGGCCGGGCGGTGGGCTGATGAGCTATGGCCGGGACACATCGCACGCCCTGGGAATGGGAGATGACGTGAGCAACGAAAGCCTGGCCAACCTTTTGAAGGAGGAGCGGCGGTTCGCGCCGCCCGCGGAGCTGGCCGCGAACGCCAACGTCACCGCCGAGGCGTACGAACAGGCCGCAGCGGACCGGCTGGGCTTCTGGGCCGCCCAGGCCAAGCGTCTGACATGGGCGAGCGAGCCCACCGAGACGCTCGACTGGTCCAACCCGCCGTTCGCCAAGTGGTTCGCCGACGGCAAGCTCAACGTCGCGTACAACTGCGTGGACCGCCATGTGGAGAACGGCCTCGGCGACCGCGTCGCCATCCACTTCGAGGGCGAGCCCGGCGACACCCGCGCCATCACCTACGCCGAGCTCCAGCGCGAGGTCTCGCAGGCCGCCAACGCGCTGACCGAGCTGGGCGTGGTGGCCGGCGACCGCGTCGCGATCTACCTGCCGATGATCCCCGAGGCGGTCATCGCCATGCTGGCCTGCGCCCGCCTGGGCGCCCCGCACTCGGTCGTCTTCGGCGGCTTCTCCGCGGACGCGCTGGCGACCCGTATCAACGACGCCGACGCCCGCGTGGTGATCACCGCGGACGGCGGCTACCGGCGCGGCAAGCCCTCCGCCCTCAAGCCCGCCGTCGACGAGGCGCTGACCCGCCCGGGTACGGAGAACGTGCGCAGTGTCCTGGTCGTGCGCCGTACCGGCCAGGAGGACGTGGCCTGGACCGAGGGCCGCGACGTGTGGTGGCACGAGATCGTCGGGCGGCAGAGCGGGACCCACACCCCGGAGGCGTTCGACGCCGAGCACCCGCTGTTCATCCTCTACACCTCCGGCACCACCGGTAAGCCCAAGGGCATCCTGCACACCACCGGCGGCTATCTCACCCAGGTGGCCTACACCCACCACGCCGTCTTCGACCTCAAGCCGGAGACCGACGTCTACTGGTGCACCGCCGACGTCGGCTGGGTCACCGGCCACTCCTACATCACCTACGGCCCGCTGGCCAACGGCGCGACCGAGGTGCTCTACGAGGGCACGCCCGACACCCCGCACCAGGGCCGCTGGTGGGAGATCGTGCAGAAGTACGGCGTCACGATCCTCTACACCGCACCGACCGCGATCCGCGCGTGCATGAAGTGGGGCGACGACATCCCCGCCAAGTACGACCTGTCCTCGCTGCGGGTCCTCGGTTCGGTGGGCGAGCCCATCAACCCGGAGGCGTGGATGTGGTACCGCAAGCACATCGGCGCCGACCAAGCCCCGATCGTGGACACCTGGTGGCAGACGGAGACCGGCGGCATGATGCTCAGCCCGCTGCCCGGCGTCACGGAGACCAAGCCCGGCTCCGCACAGCGCCCGCTGCCCGGCATCGCGGCCACCGTCGTGGACGACGAGGCCCACGAGGTGCCGGACGGAGGCGGCGGCTACCTGGTCCTGACCGAGCCGTGGCCGTCCATGCTCCGCACGATCTGGGGCGACGACCAGCGCTACCTGGACACGTACTGGTCCCGCTTCCAGGACAAGTACTTCGCGGGTGACGGCGCGAAGAAGGACGAGGACGGCGACATCTGGCTGCTCGGCCGGGTGGACGACGTGATGCTGGTGTCCGGCCACAACATCTCCACCACCGAGGTCGAGTCCGCGCTGGTCTCGCACCCGAAGGTCGCCGAGGCCGCGGTCGTCGGCGCGGCCGACCCGCAGACGACCCAGGCGATCTGCGCCTTCGTCATCCTGCGCGGCGGCGCGGCGGAGGACGACGGGCTCGTGGAGGAGCTGCGGGCGCATGTCGCCAAGCAGCTGGGCCCGATCGCCAAGCCGAAGCGGATCATGCCGGTGGCCGAGCTGCCGAAGACCCGCTCCGGCAAGATCATGCGCCGGCTGCTGCGGGACGTGGCCGAGAACCGCGACCTGGGCGACGTCACGACGCTGACCGACTCCACGGTCATGGACCTCATCCAGGCCAAGCTGCCGAGCGCGTCGAGCGAGGACTGAGCGCGGGGGCGTATGGGGCTCGTACGGGGTCCGTACATCCCGTACGCCCTATGCAGAGGCACCCGTAAACCCCTGAAGCAGCAGAACGCAGGCACCCAGGCGGCCTGACACCGGAGATTCGCGCTCGAACGAGCGTTCCGAGGACTGACCGCCGCCCCGAAGGGCACCCGTCCGCAGGCCGGCCGGGTGCCCTTTCCAGTTCCGGGCGCCCCTCACCTGCTGCCGGGCGGCCGAATGCGCCATATGCCCGTAAGGTGAAGATCGCCGGAATGTTCCTTGTGCGACCCAGGTAGAGTATGGATTGCGTCAAGAACGCGACAACATCACACCGAGGGTGCGCCGGGAAGTCTGGTCGGCAACTGCAACAGCCGTATTCAGCTGCCGTACTACCGGAGGTCCTCGCGTGAGCGCGCCCCACAACCGCCGATCCATATTCCTCGGGCGGATGTCCCTGCCCGAGCGGACCTTCATCGCGGACGCCCTGCGCGCCGAGACGGTGGGCGGTGTTCTGCTGCTGGTCGCCGCGGTCGTGGCGCTCGTCTGGGCCAACACGCTGGGCGGCAGCTACGAGGCGGTACGCGGCTTCCACCTCGGCTTCGGCTCCATCGGACTGGACCTGTCCGTACAGCACTGGGCCGCCGACGGCCTGCTCGCCCTCTTCTTCTTCGTCGCCGGCATCGAGCTGAAGCGCGAACTGGTCGCGGGCGATCTGCGCGAGCCCAAGAAGGCCGTCCTCCCGGTGGTCGCCGCGCTGTGCGGCATGGCGATGCCCGCGGTGGTCTACTTCGTGGTCAACACGGTGGGCGGCGGCTCGACGAACGGCTGGGCGGTGCCGACCGCCACCGACATCGCCTTCGCGCTGGCCGTCCTCGCCGTCATCGGCACGTCCCTGCCGTCCGCGCTGCGCGCCTTCCTGCTCACCCTCGCCGTCGTCGACGACCTCTTCGCGATCCTGATCATCGCGGTCTTCTTCACCTCGCGGCTCAACTTCCTGGCGCTCGGCTTCGCCGTCGCCGGCCTCGCCGTCTTCTACCTGCTGCTGCGCAAGGGCGTCCGCGGCTGGTACATCTACGTACCGCTCGCCCTGGTCATCTGGGGCCTGATGTACAACAGCGGCGTCCACGCCACCATCGCGGGCGTCGCCATGGGCCTGATGCTGCGCTGCCACCGCCGCGACGGCGAGGAGCAGTCGCCCGGCGAGCACATCGAGCACCTGGTGCGGCCCGTTTCGGCCGGTCTCGCGGTGCCGCTGTTCGCCCTCTTCTCGGCAGGTGTGTCGGTCTCCGGCGGCGCGCTGCACGACGTGTTCACCAAGCCGGAGACGCTGGGCGTGGTGCTCGGTCTCGTCGTCGGCAAGGCGGTCGGCATATTCGGCGGTACGTGGTGCGCGGCCCGCTTCACCAAGGCCGAGCTGAACCCCGACCTGAGATGGCCGGACGTGTTCGCCGTCGCCGCGCTCGCCGGCATCGGCTTCACGGTCTCCCTGCTCATCGGCGAGCTGGCGTTCACCGACGACCCGCTGCTGACCGACGAGATCAAGGCGGCCGTGCTGACCGGCTCGCTGATCGCCGCGGTGTTCTCCGGAATCCTGCTGAAGATACGTAACGCCAAGTACCGCAAGCTCTGCGAGGAAGAGGACCGGGACGAGGACCTGGACGGCATCCCGGACGTGTACGAACAGGGCAACCCGGAGTACCACCTGAGGATGGCGAAGATCTTCGAAGCGAAGGCCGCGGAACACCGCCGCCTTGCCGAAGTGGCCTCCGGCGCCGACGCCGGGGACGATGGTCCGGCATGATCTGAGAGGCTTTGCATCCGGGAGAAGACAAGAGGGAGACGTCGATGAGCACAGCCGACGACGGCGCGGACCGCAGCCTCGGACAGCTGGTGGCCACGGCCACCGCCGAGATGTCCGCACTGGTGCACGACGAAATCGCACTGGCCAAGGCCGAGCTGCGGCAGGATGCGAAGCGGGCCGGCATCGGCAGCGCCGCGTTCCTCGTGGCGGGCGCGCTCGCGCTGTTCGCGCTGCCGGTGCTGAGCTTCGCGGCCGCCTACGGCATCCACAACCTCGGTCTCGGCCTCGCCTGGTCCTTCCTGATCGTCGGCGGCGCCTTCCTGGTCATCGCCCTGCTGCTGGTGCTGGTGGCGGTGGCCAAGCTGAAGAAGATCAAGAAGCCGGAGAAGACCATCACCTCGGCCAAGGAGACCGCGGCCGTCCTGCAGAACGTCAAGCCGCATCCGCGTCCGGCCACCGAGGACCACCCGGTCCTGGAGTCTGTGACACGCTCCTCCGTATGACGGCTCCCGACAGTTCCGATGCGGTCGTACGTCCCGACGGGCCCTGGACCCACCGGGACGTGGCGGCCAACGGCGCGCGTTTCCACATCGCCGAGATGGGTGACGGCCCGCTGGTGCTGTTGCTGCACGGCTTCCCGCAGTTCTGGTGGGCCTGGCGCCACCAGCTCCCGGCGCTCGCCGACGCGGGTTTCCGTGCGGTGGCGATGGACCTGCGGGGCGTGGGCGGCAGCGACCGTACGCCGCGCGGTTACGATCCGGCCAACCTGGCCCTGGACATCACCGGCGTCGTACGGTCCCTGGGCGAGCCGGACGCCGCCCTCGTCGGGCACGACCTCGGCGGCTACCTGGCGTGGACGGCGGCGGTGATGCGCCCGAAGCTGGTGCGGCGCCTGGCGGTGTCCTCGATGCCGCACCCGCGGCGCTGGCGCGCGGCGATGCTCGCCGACTTCAAGCAGAGCAGGCAGAGCTCCCACATCTGGGGGTTCCAGCAGCCGTGGCTGCCCGAGCGCCGGCTGGTGGCGGACGACGCCGCCCTGGTGGGGCGTCTGATCCGGGACTGGTCCGGGCC
Organism: Streptomyces sp. NRRL F-5755; assembly: GCF_001279365.1. Classification (NCBI taxonomy): domain Bacteria; kingdom Bacillati; phylum Actinomycetota; class Actinomycetes; order Kitasatosporales; family Streptomycetaceae; genus Streptomyces; species Streptomyces sp. NRRL F-5755. The sequence continues at coordinate 38,327 of NZ_LGCW01000275.1, forward strand.
GCAGCTGCCCGAGGACGAGGACATCGACGTCTACCGGCGGGCGATGACGATCCCGTCGACGGCGCACTGCACGGTCGAGCCGTACCGCTGGATGGTGCGGTCGATGGCCCGGCCGGACGGCATCCAGTTCAACCGGCGTATGAAGTGGCCCGTACGGGTGCCGACGCTGCATCTGCACGGCTCGCTCGACCCGGTGATGCGCACCCGCAGCGCGGCCGGCTCCGGGGAGTACGTGGAAGCCCCGTACCGCTGGCGGCTCTTCGACGGCCTCGGGCACTTCCCCCACGAGGAGGACCCGGTGGCGTTCTCCACCGAGCTGATCAACTGGCTGAAGGACCCGGAGCCGGACCGGTAGGACCGGCGGCCGGAACCGTTCGTTCCGGGCCGGTGCGGCCGGGGTACCCGGGTCGGGTGGTACGACACGCCGAACCGATCCGAACGCACGTATGACGAACAGCCAATTGCCGCCCGCATAGGCCAATTGACGGCCCGCCGAGCGGTTACGGAGCCCGGAGCACGGGCAGAGTCGTGGGTATGGGCTGGACGCACGACTACCGTGACGTGGCACGCGATCGCCGCAGCAGCGCCGCTGCGACGGGCACTCCGGAGAGGGGCGCCTCGGACCTTGGGTCCGGTGGGTCCCCCGACCTCGCCCACCCGCTGGGCATTCCGCGCATCCTGCGCCGCCGTGCGCGCTGGATGACCGCGCGGCTCAAGCATCCACGGACCTGACCACCGCCGGAGCCCCGGGCCGGGCGGGGGCTGCTGCCTGCCCGCCCGGCCCCGTCCGGTCCTTGGCGTCACATCGCGCAGCCCTGGCTGTCCACCGGCCGCTGGGCCGTGCGCCCCTGGGTGATGTCCGAGCGGATCTCGTCGGCGGTGAGCGCGTAGCCGGTGTTGGTGTCGTCCAGGGACTTGGCGAAGACCACTCCGTAGACCTCGCCGTTCGGCGTGAGCAGCGGGCCGCCGGAGTTGCCCTGCCGGACCGTGGCGTACAGGGAGTAGACGTCGCGGGCGACCGTGCCGCGGTGGTAGATGTCCGGCCCGTCGGCCTTGATGCGGCTGCGGACACGGGCCGCGCGGACGTCGTAGCCGCCGTTCTCCGGGAAGCCGGCGACGATGGCGCCCTTGCCGGTGACCGCGGCGTCCTGGGTGAAACGCAGCGCGGGCGCGGGCAGCGACGGCACGTCGAGCACCGCGATGTCGCGCTGCCAGTCGTACAGGACGACCTTCGCGTCGTACGTACGGCCCTCGCCGCCTATCTGGACCGTCGGCTCCTTGACGCCGCCCACCACGTGGGCATTGGTCATCACGCGGTGCGGCGCGAAGACGAAACCGCTGCCTTCGAGGACCTTGCCGCAGCTCGGCGCCGTGCCGACGACCTTGACGATGCTCTTGCGGGCCTGCGCCGCCACCGGGCTGCTGGCCAGCTTGGGGTCCGGGGCGGGCACCGCGTGGATCGGCTCGTTCGAGAACGGCGTGAAGACCTGCGGGAAGCCGTTCTGCGCCAGGACCGAGGAGAAGTCCTTGAACCAGGTGTTCGCCTCCTGCGGCATCACCTGGGAGACGCCGAGCAGCACCTTGGAGTTGCGGACCTCCTTGCCCAGCGTCGGCAGCGAGGTCTGGGCCAGCATGGAGCCGAGGAGCCAGGCGACCAGCAGCATCGCCAGCACGTTGACCAGCGCGCCGCCGGTGGCGTCCAGGGCGCGCGCCGGTGACCAGGTGATGTATCTCCGGAGTTTGTTACCCAGGTGGGTGGTGAGGGCCTGGCCCACCGAAGCACACACGATCACGATGGCGACCGCCGCGATCGCCGCGAAGGTGTTCGGGGTGGCGTCGTCGGTGATCTCGTTCCAGATCAGGGGCAGCACATAGACCGCGACCAGGCCGCCTCCGAGGAAGCCGATCACGGAGAGGATGCCGACGACGAAGCCCTGGCGGTAGCCGACCACGGCGAACCACACCGCGGCGGCCAACAGCACGATGTCCAGCACGTTCACGCCCGACACCGTCTCACGCACGCCGGTCGAGCGGGACCTGCTTGGCACGGTCCCATGGCAGCTCCCACCCCGCGTAGTGCAGGATCCGGTCAATCACGCCCGCGGTGAAACCCCAGACCAGGGCGTCCTCGACGAGGAAGGCGGGGCCGACGTGGCCGCTGGGGTGGCGGGTGGTCACCCGGTGGGCGGGGTCCGTGAGATCCGCCACGGGCACCGTGAAGACCCGGGCCGTCTCCGCCTGGTCCACCGCGCCGACCGGACTCGGCTCGCGCCACCAGCCCAGTACGGGCGTGACGACGAACCCGCTGACGGGGATGTACAGCCGCGGCAGCACACCGAAGACCTGGACGCCGGCCGGATCGAGGCCGGTCTCCTCCCATGCCTCGCGCAGCGCCGCGCGCACCGGGCCCGCGCCCTCCGGGTCGCCGTCCTCGGGGTCGAGGGCGCCGCCGGGGAACGAGGGCTGTCCGGCGTGCGAGCGCAGGGTGCCGGCGCGCTCCATGAGCAGCAGCTCGGGGCCGCGGTCGCCGTGCCCGAACAGGACCAGTACGGCGGACGGCCGGCCGCCGCTCTCGGGCGGCAGGAACCGGCTGAGCTGGTGGGGCTCGATCGTGGCGGCGGCACGGGCCACCGGCGCCAGCCACTGGGGCAGGCCGTCGGTACGGACCGCCGTCTCATACGCCGCGGTCTTCGCGTACTGCTCCCGTGCGCTCGTCATACGCGCCCCCTCAGGCCCTGGATCGGTGGGATCGATGGTCATGCGGCCGTGGCCGGTCCTATTCGGGCTGAGTCGTTTCGCGGCCGGTTCGGTTCCGCTTCCCGTGTGAGCGTTTGGTACCGGGCGGGGCTGCGGGGGCGGCGCGCGGCGGTGTCCACCGGCCCGCCAGCGGGGGCGCGGGCTGACCCGGATAGTCGGCCGGGGGCCGCAGCCGCTGGCCCGGCTGGCCGCCCATCTCGTACTTGAGCAGCTTCTTCGCCTTCTCCGGGTCCAGCTCGCCCTCGCCGTACGACGGGCAGTCGTGGGCGATGGGGCACGCACCGCAGGCGGGCTTGCGGGAGTGGCAGACGCGGCGGCCGTGGAAGACCACGCGGTGCGAGAGCATCGTCCACTCGCTCTTGGGGAAGATCTCGGCGATCTCCGCCTCGACCTTCTCCGGGTCCTGCTGCTCGGTCCAGCGGAAGCGGCGGACCAGCCGGCCGAAGTGGGTGTCGACCGTGATCCCCGGGACGCCGAAGGCATTGCCCAGGACGACATTGGCGGTCTTGCGGCCAACGCCCGGCAGCGTCACCAGGTCCTCCAGGCGGCCGGGGACCTCACCGTCGAAACGGTCCCGTAGCGCCGTGGAGAGGCCCAGCAGCGACTTGGCCTTGGCCCGGAAGAACCCGGTCGGCCGGATCAGCTCCTCCAGCCGCTCGGGCTCGGCGGCGGCCATGTCCTCCGGGGTGGGATAGGCGGCGAACAGGGCGGGGGTGGTCTGGTTGACCCGCAGGTCGGTGGTCTGCGCGGACAGGACCGTGGCGACGAGCAGCTCGAAGGAGTTGCGGAAGTCCAGCTCGGGATGGGCGTACGGATAGACCTCGGCCAGCTCGCGGTTCATCCGGCGGGCACGGCGCACCATGGCCGTACGGGACTCGGGCTTGGGGGCGGGCTGCTTGGCGGTGGGCTGCGCGGGGGCGGTGGCTTTGGTGGCCTTGGTGGTCTTCTTGGCGGGGGCGGCCTTTTTGGCGGGTGCCTTCTTGGCAGTCGTCATCCCGGCAGTGGCCTTCTTGGCGGGCGTCTTCTTGGCCGCGGTCTTCTTGGCCACAGGCTTCGTCGCCGCCGTCTGCTCGGCGGCCGTCTCCTCGGCAGTCGCCCTCTTGGCCACAGTCTTCTTAGCCGCGGTCTTCTTCGCGGCAGTCTTCTGCGTCGCCGTCTTCTGCGTCGCCGCCTTCTTCACCGTGGCCCGCTTCGCGGCAGACGTCCCGGTCGTGGCCGTTGCAGCAGACTTCTTCCGCGTCGTCGCCTTTTTCGCTCTTTCCCCGGTTTTCGCCGCCTTCACGGCCTCGACGGGCGCCTGTTCGCCCACAGCGGAATCGCGGCCCGCGCTCACTCGCTCAGCCCCCTGGTCCTGTGCTCTCACCGGCGTATTGGACACTCGGCCAGCGTAAGGCCACCCACTGACATCCGGTCCGATCTCCCTGTCCGGTGGGCCCAATCGGCCCCCTGCCGTATGGCTTGCGCCACGGGTCCGGCATCCTTGTGATTGATCGCACTGTTTTGCATTCCGGCATGATGGGGACCAAGGTCCCTTTGAGCATGTCGACAAGGAGAGATCTCGTGGACGACGTTCTGCGGCGCGCACCGCTCTTCGCGGCGCTCGATGACGAGCAGGCGGCCGAGCTGCGCGCCTCGATGGGAGAGGTCACGCTCGCCCGCGGCGACGCCCTGTTCCACGAAGGGGACCCGGGCGACCGCCTGTACGTGGTCACCGAGGGCAAGGTCAAGCTGCACCGCACCTCCCCCGACGGACGGGAGAACATGCTCGCCGTCCTCGGCCCCGGTGAGCTGATCGGCGAGCTCTCCCTCTTCGACCCGGGCCCGCGTACCGCCACCGCCACCGCACTCACCGAGGTCAAGCTGCTGGGCCTGGGCCACGGCGACCTCCAGCCCTGGCTGAACGCCCGCCCGGAGGTCGCGACCGCCCTGCTGCGCGCCGTCGCCCGCCGCCTGCGCAAGACCAACGACCAGATGTCCGACCTGGTCTTCTCCGACGTGCCGGGCCGTGTCGCCCGCGCGCTCCTGGACCTGTCGCGCCGCTTCGGCGTGCAGTCCGAGGAGGGCATCCACGTTGTGCACGACCTCACGCAGGAGGAGCTGGCCCAGCTCGTCGGCGCCTCGCGCGAGACGGTCAACAAGGCCCTCGCGGACTTCGCCGGCCGCGGCTGGCTGCGCCTGGAGGCGCGCGCGGTGATCCTGCTGGACGTGGAGCGTCTGGCGAAGCGTTCGCGCTGACGCGCGTCCCACCCGGACACCGGAAGGGTCCTGCTCCCCTGAGGAGCGGGACCCTTTCACATGAAACCGGCCAACCGGCCCTACGGCCCCCTCGGCGCCCGCCCGCGCCCATAGCAGGCCGTACGGCGCCCGTACGGCCCTATGGGCACCCGCAAGGACGCAAGGCCCTACGCCACCCACGACAGCTGCTGCGTCGCACAGTGGATGCCGCCCCCGCCCTCCCCGACCGCGTCGATCGGCACCTGCCGGACCTCCCGGCCGGGATGCAGCTCGCGCAGGACCCCGGCGGCCCGGTCGTCGGCCCGCCGGTCGCCGAAGCGCGGCAGGACCACCACACCGTTCGCCACGCAGTAATTCAGGTACGAGGCGAGGAACTCCGGTCCGCGCTCCCCGATCGCGTACGGGTCGGGCTCCGGCACCTCGACGATCTCCAGCCGCCTCCCCCGGGCGTCCCGGGCCCGCTCCAGGACGCCGCGGGCCTGCTCGTACACCCGCGTCCACACGTCCGGCCCGTCCCCCTGCCACGGACGGCTGAGGAGTACGGCACCGGGTGCCACGAACCGGGCGACGCTGTCGATATGGCAGTCGGTGATGTCCTCGCCCCGTACGCCCGCCACCCAGATCACCCGCCGCGCACCCAGGACGCGCTTCAGTTCCGCCTCGATTTCCGCCCGCGTCCTACCGGGGTTGCGGTTGGCGTTGACCAGCGAACTCTCGGTGACGAGCAGTGTCCCCTCGCCGTCCGTCTCGAAGGAGCCGCCCTCGGCGGTGATCCCGGCGTCGATACGGGTGATGCCCTCGTGCTCCAGCAGCCGCCGGGCCACCCGCCCGTCGTTCGGGTGGCGCTGCTTGCCGCCCCAGCCGTTGAAGTGGAAATCGACGCCCTTACGGGCGGCGTCCGCGGGCGCGCCCGGCCCGGTCACGACAACCGGCCCGGTGTCCCGTATCCAGAGGTCGTCGACCGGGATGGGGACGACTTCCACCGCCGCGCCGCACGCCCGGCGGGCCCGTACCTCCTCCTCGGGCCCCGCCAGCAGCGTGACCGGCTCGTACTCCGCGAGCGTGCGCGCCAGCCGGGCGATGTCGCGCTGTACGGCGGGGGTCTGGTCGCCCCACAGAGAGCCGGACGGCGGCCAGGCGAGGTACATCCGCGCGTGCGGCTCCCACTCGGCAGGCATGTGCATGATCGACTCCCGTTCCCCGTGACGGCGACCCACTCGTGCGAGATTCCTGACTGAATTTTCAGTCAGCACCTCTCCCGAACGTAGCACCGCCCGCCCCCGCCCGCGACCGCATTCCGGCCACCCGCTCCCGGACCACCGAGTACGGTGGACGACTGTGTCCGAGCGCCGAGTACAGATCCTGGAAGCCGCGACCCGCACCATCGCGCGCAACGGCGTCCGCGGCCTGCGGGTGGAGGAGATCGCCGCCGAGGCCGGGGTGTCCACCGGGCTGATCTACTACCACTTCGGCGGGCGCGCCGAACTGCTGCGCCGCACCCTCGACTTCATCGGCGAACGCGCCGAGCGCCACACGACGCCGGACCCGGAGACGGTGCGCCTGGCGGGCCCGCGCGCCCAGTTGGAGGAGATGCTGCTGCGCGAGCTCCAGGACACCCCCGAGATGGTGGAGAACAGCACCGCCTGGGGCGAATTCCAGTCCAGCGCCGTCTTCGACGCCGGGCTGCGGGAGCAGTTGCGCGAGGCGACCCGCCAGTGGACCGACGACCTGGCCGACCTCGTACGGGAGGCCCAGGCCGCGGGCACGGCCGACCGCGACGCCCCGGTGGCCGACGCGGCCGAACGGCTCACCGCGCTGGTGGAGGGCCTCAGCACCCGCTGGCTGAGCGGTTCGGTGTCACTGGACCGCGCCCGCGAGCTGCTGCGCGGGGGAATCGAACGGGAGTTGGGGCCCACGGCGGACGACGCCCCTGCTTAGGACCCGCTCCCGGCGGCTCTCAGGTCAGTCCGCCCCTCAAACCGCCCCACCCCTCAGATCAACCCATGCTCCCCCAAGTAATCCAGCTGCGCCCGCACCGACAGCTCCGCCGCCGGCCACAGCGTGCGGTCCACGTCCGCGTACACGCTCGCCACGACCTCCGACGGCGTCCGGTGGCCGGCCTCGACCGCCGTCTCCACCTGGGCCAGCCGGTTGGCGCGGTGGGCGAGGTAGAACTCGACCGCGCCCTGTGCGTCGTTCAGTACAGGGCCGTGGCCGGGGAGCACGGTCGTGACGCCGTCGTCGACCGTCAGTGAGCGCAGCCGCCGCAGCGAGTCGAGGTAGTCGCCGAGGCGGCCGTCCGGGTGCGCGACGACGGTGGTGCCGCGGCCCAGGATCGTGTCGCCGGTCAGGACGGCGGCGTCGGCCGGGAGGTGGAAGGAGAGCGAGTCGGCGGTGTGGCCGGGAGTCGGTACGACGCGCAGCTCCAGGCCGCCGGTGGTGATCACGTCACCGGCCGCCAGCCCCTCGTCGCCGAGGCGCAGCGCCGGATCGAGCGCCCGTACGGCCGTGCCGGTCAGCTCCGCGAACCGCGCGGCGCCCTCGGCGTGGTCCGGGTGACCGTGTGTCAGCAGGGTCAGGCCGATGCGCTTACCGGCCTGTTCGGCGGCGTCCACGACGGCCTTGAGGTGGGTCTCGTCCAGCGGGCCCGGGTCGATGACGACCGCCAGGTCCGCGTCGGGCTCGGCGACGATCCAGGTGTTGGTGCCGTCCAGGGTCATCGGGGACGGGTTCGGCGCGAGCACGCACCGGGCGCGGTCGGTGGCGGGCCCGGCGATGGCCCCGCCGCGGGGCTGGCCGGGGAGGGCGGCTGCGTACGTCATACGGTGGGCTCTCCCGTGGTCGTGGGCGGGGGCATGGGCGGGGGCGTGGTCCTGGGTGGGACCGAGGCGTTCGGACGCTCCGCGGCGGCGATGTGCTCGGGCCCGGCGGCGATGTGCTTGGTGAACTCGTCGTGCCCCGGCCAGCTCAGGACGATCTCGCCGCCCCTGACCTCGGCCCGCGCGAGGACGGGCGCCAGGTCCCGCCCGCCGGCCGCGGCGAGGGCTTCGGCGGCGCTCCCGTACGCCTCCAGACTGCGCAGCGTGGAGATGGTCGGCGGCATCATCAGCAGCTCGCCGCGGTCGTAGCCGGCGGCGGCTTCGGCGGGGCGGATCCACACCGTACGGTCGGCCTCGGTGGACGCGTTCCGGCAGCGCTGTCCGGCGGGCAGGGCGGCCACGAAGAACCAGGTGTCGTAGCGGCGCGGCTCGAACTCCGGGGTGATCCAGCGCGCCCAGGCGCCCAGCAGGTCGCTGCGCAGGACGAGGCCGCGGCGGTCCAGGAAGTCGGCGAAGGACAGTTCGCGGGCGACCAGCGCCGCGCGGTCCGCCTCCCAGTCGTCCCCCGTCGTGTCCGCGACCACGGTGTCCGCCGAGGCCCCGGCGAGCAGCACGCCCGCCTCCTCGAACGTCTCCCGGACGGCCGCGCAGACCACGGCCTGCGCCGCGGCCTCCTCCCCGGCCCCGAAGCCGAGCCGGGCGGCCCACTCGGCCCGCGAGGGCCCGGCCCAGGCCACCGGCCGCTCGTCCCGCGCGTCGACGGACCCGCCGGGGTAGGCGTACGCGCCGCCCGCGAAGGCCATCGAGGCGCGTCTGCGCAGCATGTGGACGGCCGGGCCGCCGGTGCCGGTGTCCCGCAGCAGCAGGACGGTCGCGGCCCGGCGGGGCACCGCCGGGGTCAGCTCGCCCTGCGCGAGGGCCCGGATGAGGTCCGGCCATTCCGGCGGATACCACTGGCCGTTGGGGGTCGACGACATGGCCGGATGCTATGCGTTTGCGCGTGGATGTTCGAGGGGGCCCGGACACGGCAGGGCCGGGCGGCCCGGTTTCCCGGCCCGCCCGGCCCTTGAAGCTCTTCGGTTTCATACGGGTACGGAACGCCCGCCCGGCCGTCACCGGACGCCGGAGCCTCCTGGTTCGGAGCCTCCCGGTGCCGTACGGATACGGAGTACGGAGTTCCCGCCCGACGTCAGTCCGCGACCTCGACCTGCATCTCGACCTCGACCGGCGCGTCGATCGGCAGCACGGCCACGCCCACCGCGGAGCGGGCGTGCACGCCCTTGTCGCCCAGCACCTCGCCCAGCAGCTCGCTGGCGCCGTTGATGACGCCGGGCTGCCCGGTGAAGCCGGGGGCCGAGGCGACGAAGCCGACGACCTTGACGACCCGCACGATCTTGTCGAGGTCGCCGATCACGGACTTCACGGCGGCCAGTGCGTTCAGCGCGCAGGTCGCGGCCAGCTCCTTGGCCTGCTCCGGGCTGACCTCGGCGCCCACCTTGCCGACGGCCGACAGCGCGCCGTCCACCATCGGCAGCTGGCCGGAGGTGTGGACGTACGCGCCCGAGCGCACCGCGGGCTGGTACGCGGCCAGCGGCGGCACCACCTGGGGCAGCTTCAGGCCCAGCTCGGCGAGCCTGTCCTCCACCGCGCTCATGCCTGCTTCTCCCGCTTCAGGTAGGCCACCAGCTGCTCGGGGTTGTTCGGCCCCGGCACGACCTGGACCAGCTCCCAGCCGTCCTCGCCCCAGGTGTCCAGAATCTGCTTGGTCGCGTGCACCAGCAGCGGCACGGTCACGTATTCCCACTTGGTCATGGGGCCGAGCGTAATGCCTGTACGGGCGGGCCGCGGACGCGGCTGGCGGGGGCGGTCGCCACGCGTCCCGCCCCGCGCGCGGCACGCCCGATACGCCCCCGGCGCACAACCCGGCGGCGGTCCCGTGCGTAGCCCGTACCCGGACTGGTTAGGCTCCTTGGCGTGAGCAGGCTCCATGTCGTCAGCGGCAAGGGCGGTACCGGCAAGACCACGGTCGCCGCTGCCCTCGCCCTCGCCCTGGCCACCGAGGGTCGCCGTACCCTCCTGGTCGAGGTCGAGGGCCGGCAGGGCATTGCCCAGGTGTTCGAGACCGAGGCGCTTCCGTACGAGGAGCGCAAGATCGCGGTGGCGCCGGGACCAGGAGGAGGGGACGTCTATGCACTGGCCATCGACGCCGAGCGCGCCCTGCTGGACTACCTCCAGATGTTCTACAAGCTCGGCGGCGCCGGCCGCGCCCTGAAGAAGCTCGGCGCGATCGACTTCGCCACCACCATCGCCCCCGGCCTGCGGGACGTCCTGCTGACCGGCAAGGCGTGCGAGGCGGTGCGCCGCAAGGACAAACGCGGGCGCTACGTGTACGACGCCGTCGTCATGGACGCCCCGCCCACCGGCCGCATCACCCGCTTTTTGAACGTGAACGACGAAGTCGCGGGACTGGCGAAGATCGGCCCGATCCACAACCAGGCCCAGGCCGTGATGCGGGTGCTGAAATCCCCCGAGACGGCCGTCCACCTGGTGACGCTGCTGGAGGAGATGCCCGTCCAGGAGACGGTGGACGGCATCGCGGAACTGCGCGCGGCCGGTCTGCCGGTGGGCGGCGTGGTGATCAACATGACCCGGCCCGAGGTGCTGGACAACGGCGAGGTGGACATCGCCGCCAACGGCGCCCGTACCGGCATCGCCGAGGCGCTCGCCGGGGCCGGACTGGGCGGGGGCCGCCGCGGCGCGGCCGGCGTGGCCTGGGCCGACCGGCTCATCGACCCGCTCCTCGAAGAGGCCCGCGAGCACGCCCAGCGCGTCGACCTGGAGCGCGCCGAACACGCCGAGCTGGCCGGACTCGGCCTGCCCACCTACGAGTTGGAGCTGCTCCCGGAGGGAGTGGACCTCGCCGGGCTGTACCGGCTGGCGAGGGACCTGCGGAAACAGGGGCCCATATGAGCGCGGACGCACCCACCCAGGACGACGGCACCGCACCGCCCCGGCGCACCGCACCGCCCGCACCCGGGCAGGGCGCGCTGGACTCCCCCGCCGCCCGCCTGGAGGTCGACCCGCTGCTGGACGACCCGCGCACCCGTATCGTCGTGTGCTGCGGCTCCGGCGGCGTCGGCAAGACCACGACCGCCGCCGCCCTCGGCGTACGCGCCGCCGAGCGCGGCCGCAAGGCCGTCGTGCTGACCATCGACCCGGCCCGCCGGCTGGCGCAGTCCATGGGCATCTCGGAACTGGACAACGTGCCCCGCCGGGTCAAGGGCGTGGACGAGTCGGCCGGCGGCGAGCTGCACGCCATGATGCTCGACATGAAGCGCACCTTCGACGAGATCGTCGAGGCGCACGCGGACGCCGAGCGGGCCCGCGCGATCCTGGAGAACCCCTTCTACCAGTCCCTGTCGGCCGGCTTCGCGGGCACACAGGAGTACATGGCCATGGAGAAGCTGGGCCAGCTGCGCACCCGCGACGCGTGGGACCTGATCATCGTGGACACCCCGCCCAGCCGCTCCGCGCTCGACTTCCTGGACGCGCCCAAGCGCCTCGGGTCCTTCCTGGACGGCAAGTTCATCCGGGTGCTGATGGCGCCCGCGAAGGCCGGCGGGCGGGCCGGGATGAAGTTCCTCAACGTCGGCATGTCGATGATGACCGGCACGCTCAGCAAGATCATGGGCGGGCAACTGCTGCGCGACGTCCAGACGTTCGCCGCCGCCATGGACACCATGTTCGGCGGCTTCCGTACGCGCGCGGACGCGACGTACCGGCTCCTCCAGGCGCCCGGCACGGCGTTCCTGGTCGTGGCGGCGCCGGAGCGGGACGCGCTGCGGGAGGCCGCGTACTTCGTGGAGCGGCTGGCCGCCGAGCAGATGCCGCTGGCCGGGCTGGTGCTGAACCGGGTGCACGGCAGCGGCGCCGCGCAGCTCAGCGCGGAGCGGGCGCTGGCCGCTGCGGAGGCCCTTTCGGAGCCGTCCGACGCCCGGTCTGAAAATCTTGGCGGAGACGGCATTGTGGATCTAGAGGCTGGGAAGGCTGATTCTCGTACCGCCGACGGCCTCTCCCCCGCCGCGGCGGACCTCTCGACAACGGACTCCCCGTCGGCGGCCCGTCTCGCCGCCGGCCTCCTGCGGCTGCACGCCGAGCGCATGCATGTGCTCGCGCGCGAGCGCCGTACGCGCGACCGCTTCACCGCGCTGCACCCCGAGGTCCCGGTGGCGGAGATCGCCGCGCTGCCCGGCGATGTCCACGACCTGGCGGGGCTGCGGGCGATCGGGGAGCGGCTGGCCGTACAGGAGCGCGGGGCGGAGGAGAGCGGGGACGGGGAGGGCTGAGCCGGGGACAGGGAAAGGTGTGGGTCCGTTACGAACGTGGGACTGGGCGGAGAGCAGGATCGAGGGACCGCTGTCCCGATCGGACCGCTGTCCGGATCCACGGCTGATCACCGCTGATCCTTACTGACCACCGCTGGTCGTCACCGGCCACCGCCGATCGCCGACCGTCACAAGCGCCCGCGCCATGGGCGCCCGTAACCGTAGCCGCGTCGGTCGACATCGCGTCGGTCGAAGCCGTACGGGCAGCCGACGGCGCACTCCGGGCGCGCACAGCTCACACGCGCCCATCCGCACCGCTCACGCCCACGGCCGTCTCGGCCCGCGCGCCAGCAGCACACCGGCCGTGGCCGTACACCGCGCGTACGCAGACCGCGCGTACGAAAGACCACCGGTCCGCGTCGGCCATGCACGCGCCGACCACCGCACCGGTCCCACCGGACCCGATACCGAACGGGGTATCGAACCCGGCCCTGCCCGGCGGCACGCCGGACCGCGCGCCGGTCCGCGTCGGCTCGCGCCGACACCACCGGACCGCCCGGACCGCGGCGAACGGACTCCGGGCCTAGCCCACTGCGGCGTAGTTGTCGTACGTACCGCCGTAGCGGTTGCCGTACGCGTTGTCGTAGGTGTTCTCGTACGTCTCGTCGTCGTCACAGTCCACGGGCAGGATGCCCGTGCTGCGCTCGTATTCCGTACGCGCCGTCTCCAGCAGCCGGCGCCACGAGGTGACGGTCGGGCGGCGGCGCAGCAGCGCCCTCCGCTCGCGCTCGGTCATGCCGCCCCAGACTCCGAACTCCACGCGGTTGTCCAAGGCGTCGGCCAGGCACTCCGTCCGCACCGGGCATCCGGTGCAGACCGCCTTGGCCCGGTTCTGGGCCGCTCCCTGAACGAACAGCTCGTCCGGATCGGTGGTGCGGCAGGCTGCCTGTGTACTCCAGTCGGTTACCCAGCTCATGCTGGCGCCGTCCTCTCCCGAATCGAGGCTCCCCCACGGCGGCAAGCGGCATATTCACCGTTGCCAGTTGAGGACGTTACGGAAGGCGAGCAGGGCGCAACACCCCCTTCGGGCCCAATCTTGAATGGCCCGAACGGACTATGCGTACGCGGCAGATCACCCAACGGAGTGAGCCGGGGGCATAGGCCACCTTTCCGGCACCATGGGGCACTTCGCCAGGACCACAGCGGGTTTCCGGTGACACATGCGGACGTACGGGGCACGCTCGACGACCGGAGGCGGGGTTGACGCATCGACGTGATGCGTCTGCCGCACCGGACGGGATCAGGTTAAACGAACAGATGCGCCCCTGTCCGGCGATTGAGAACGTAGCCATCTGACGAAGTCGGACCGACCGGCCGTTCGCCCCTGGCCGGAAAGCTTCCACCGTTGTCCGGATCGGATCGACCGGCAGGCCGCGGCCCGGTACGCGGACGTCCCGAACGGAGCCCCGCTCCCGCCGGACCCCGCGCCCGAGGCTTAGGGTGCCCCCATGGGTAAGAAGCGCGACGGCGGGGGTCTGACCAAGACCCAGCAGGCCGCTAAATTCCTGGGCGTCAGCGTGCTGGCCGGAGCGGTGCTGGCGGGCCTGGCCCTCCCCGCCGCCGGCGCGCTGGGCCTCGCGGCCAAGGGATCGGTCGAGGGGTTCGACGAGATCCCGGCCAACCTGAAGACGCCGCCGCTGAGCCAGCGGACCACCATCCTCGACGCGAAAGGCGGCGAGATCGCCAAGGTCTACTCGCGGGACCGCACCGTGGTCGACCTCAAGGACATGTCGCCGTACATCCAGAAGGCGATCGTCGCCATCGAGGACGCGCGTTTCTACCAGCACGGCGCGATCGACCTGAAGGGCATCCTGCGCGCGCTCAACAAGAACGCGCGGTCCGGCGGGGTCTCCGAGGGCGCCTCGACGCTGACGCAGCAGTACGTGAAGAACGTCTTCGTCGAGGAGGCCGGCGACGACCCGGACAAGGTCGCCCAGGCCACGCAGCAGACCATCGGCCGCAAGGTCAAGGAGCTGAAGTACGCGATCCAGGTGGAGGAGGAGCTGGGCAAACGCAAGATCCTCCAGAACTACCTGAACATCACCTTCTTCGGGCAGCAGGCGTACGGCGTCGAGGCGGCCTCCCAGCGGTACTTCAGCAAGCACGCCAAGGACCTCACGCTGGACGAGTCCGCGCTGCTGGCGGGCATCGTGCAGTCGCCGAGCCGCTACGACCCGGTCAACGACCCCAAGGAGGCGCAGCGCCGCCGTAACACCGTGCTCCAGCGGATGGCCGACACCAAGGCGATCACCCAGGCGCAGGCCGACGCCGCCGCCAAGAAGCCGATCAAACTCGACGTCAGCCGGCCCAAGAACGGATGCATCACGGCAAGTTCGGGTGCCGGCTTCTTCTGTGACTACGTACGCGAGGTCCTGCTCAACGACCCGGCCTTCGGCAAGACCCGCAAGGAACGCGGCAAGCGCTGGAACCAGGGCGGCCTGACGATCCGTACGACGCTGGACCCGCAGACCCAGAAGTCGATCCAGTCCGCCGTCACCGGCCGGGTCTACGACAACGACCCGGTCGCCGCCGCGGCGACGATCGTCCAGCCCGGCACCGGAAAGATCCTGGGCATGGGCCAGTCACGTCCGTACGGCTTCGGTCAGAACCAGACCCAGATGAATCTGTCCGTCGACCAGAAGATGGGCGGCGGCGCGGGCTACCAGCCCGGCTCGACGTTCAAGCCGGTGATCGCGGCGGCGGCCCTGGAGGCGGGCAAGAGCCCGGAGCAGACGTACTCGTCCCCGTACAAGATGCAGTACCCGAGCCCGGTCTCCACCTGCACCGGGCAGTGGACGGGCCATGCCCCGGTCTCGAACGAGAACACCTCCGAGGTCGGCCCGTACAGCATGAAGGAGGCGACCGCGAAGTCGGTCAACACCTACTTCGTGCAGCTGATCAGCGACATCGGGATCTGCCCGGTGGTCAAGATGGCCAAGGAGATGGGCATCCAGCGGGCCAACGGCCACGACGTGGAGCAGAAGCCCGCCATCGCGCTCGGCTCCCCCGAGGTGTCCCCGCTGACCATGGCCAACGCGTACGCCACCTTCGCCAACGAGGGCGTCGCCTGCACGCCGGTGGCCATCGAGTCGATCACCGACACGACCGGCAAGGCGCTGACCGTACCGAAGACCAGCTGCCGCCGCGCGATGTCGCAGAACACCGCCAAGACCATCAACGCGCTGCTCAAGGGCGTGGTCGAGGACGGCACCGGCAAGCAGGCCGGCCTCCAGGGCCGGGACAGCGCAGGCAAGACCGGCACCACCGACAACCGCTACGCCGCCTGGTTCACCGGCTACACCCCGAACATGGCCGGCGCGGTCTGGGTCGGCGACCCCGCCCACAAGCGCCGGATGTTCGACATCACCATCGGCGGCACCTTCCACGACAAGGTGTACGGCGCGGACACCCCCGGCCCGATCTGGCGCCAGGCGATGTCGGGCGCCCTGTCCGGCCGCCCCGCACCGTCCCTGCCCACCGTCCCGATCGGCGACTCCGGCAAGAACAAGGACGACAACAAGGGCGGCGGAGGCGGCGGGCATCACCGTCCTCCGCATCGGCCCGGTGGCGGCGGCGGTGGCGGCGGCCATGATGACAAGCCGGGTGGGGGCTGGGAGATTCCCGGGTTCCCGGGGTTGTTCGGGGGGACGGGGGGCTGAGGCCGGATCGGCCTGGCCGGGCCGGGCTGAGACCGGGCCGGAAAGCATGAAGGGGCGCTCCCATCTGGTGGGAGCGCCCCTTTGCGTGTGCGGTACGGGTGGGCCGTACAGGCGGGCCGTACAGGCAGGCCGTACACCTTTCCGTACGGGCGGCCCACACGCCTTACCCGTGCGGGGAGCCCACACGCCTTATCCGTACGGGCGGCGCATACGCCGCAGCGGGCCGGGCCGCCGCCCGCCCCCGCTTCCGGCGGCCCTCAGCCCGCGAGCAGCTTCTTGACCGTCGCGGCCACCCGGCCGCCCTCGGCCCGGCCCGCGATCTTCGGGTTCACGATCTTCATGACGGCGCCCATCGCCTTCGGCCCCTCGGCACCGCCCGCCTTCGCCTCCGCGATGGCCTCGGCGACCAGGTTCTCCAGCTCCTCGTCCGTGAGCGGCTTGGGCAGGTACGCGGCGAGCACCTCGCCCTCCGCACGCTCGCGGTCCGCCTGCTCGGCACGGCCGCCCTGGTCGAACGCCTCGGCGGCCTCCCGGCGCTTCTTCGCCTCCCGCGCGATGATCTTCTCGACCTCGGCGTCCGAGAGCGCGCGCGCCTCGGTGCCCGCGACCTCCTCTTTCTGGACGGCGGTCAGAGTGAGACGGAGGGTGGAAGAGCGCAGCTCGTCACGGGCCCTGATGGCCGTGGTGAGGTCGTCCTGCAGCTTCGACTTGAGCGTGGTCATGACGTCGAGTATGCCCGCAGGTGGCGCTTGACGCCGCACCATTAAGCGGTGGAGGCGGGGCGGGGTGGCTGCGCAGGCGGTGACCGGGGCGGCCTTGCAAGCGACGAAGCCGGGCGCGGGGCGAGGGACGAGTGCCATGTCCCGACCGCCCCCGAGTTGCACGTCCCATCCACCCACGAGTGCCACGCCCCGTCGCCCCCGGAAGGCCCGGCACCTGCCAAGGTCTACGCAGCCCTCGTACCGACGGGCATCGACCCCACCTGGGTTCCCCTGCAAGACCCACCCCCGGATCCGCCCCAGAGCCGCCGCCCATAGGGCCACCGCCCCCACACCAATGCGCACCACCCCTCCTCCCTCTGCCACGATGGGGCCATGCGCGCTCGTTACGGAGTCCCCCTGTCCATCGCCGCGGTCGGCGCGGCGGGCCTGGCCTACGCCGCCGGATTCGAAGTCCGCTCCTTCAGACTGCGCCGGGTCACCGTGCCCGTACTGCCTCCCGGCATGCGGCCGTTGCGCGTGCTGCAGGTCTCGGACATCCACATGGTCAGCGGGCAGCGCAAGAAGCAGCGCTGGCTCCAGTCGCTGGCCGGACTGCGTCCCGACTTCGTGATCAACACGGGCGACAACCTCTCCGACCCCGAGGGCGTCCCGGAGGCCCTGGACGCGCTCGGTCCGCTCATGGAGTTCCCCGGTGCGTACGTCTTCGGCTCCAACGACTACTACGGACCGAAACTGCGCAACCCCGCCCGCTACCTGATCGAGAAGGCCCAGAAGCGCCACGGCCTGAACGGCAATCCGCCCGCCGTCGGCGCCGTCCACAACCCCTGGGAAGATCTGCGCGACGCCTTCGACACGGCCGGCTGGCTCAACCTCTCCAACGCCCGCGGCCGCCTCAAGCTCGACGGCTCGGCCGGCGGCTTCGAGATCGCGCTGACCGGCCTGGACGACCCGCACATCAAGCGCGACCGCTACGCCCAGGTCGCCGGCGGCCCGGAACCCGACGCCGACCTCTCCCTGGCCGTCGTCCACGCCCCGTACCTGCGCTCCCTGGACGCCTTCACCGCCGACGGCTACCCGCTGATCCTGGCCGGCCACACCCACGGCGGCCAGCTCTGCATCCCCTTCTACGGAGCCCTCGTCACCAACTGCGACATCGACACCGACCGGGTGAAGGGCCTCTCCACCCACACCGCCGAAGGCAACACCTCCTACCTCCACGTCTCCGCAGGCTGCGGCACCAACCGCTACACCCCGGTCCGCTTCGCCTGCCCACCGGAGGCGACGCTGCTGACCCTCACACCGCGCGGCTGATCAATCGGGCGACCGGGCACTGGCACCGCGCCACCCTCAGCCAACGCGACGCATCTCACACCGCGGCCCGACCCGGTGGCCGGGCCGCGGCGTCTGCCCCACGGCCAGACAGTCACTCCCCTCCACCGACCAGCCAGTCGCACCCCCACGGCCGAACGGCCACGCCCCACGCCCGCGAACAGCCACGCCCAGGTGGCCACCGCCCCAGACC